>CAZDDA010000079.1:0-9231 GCA_964504085.1 uncultured Thermotogae bacterium
TCCTACCATGGAAAACGCGTAGCCACTTTGGTTGAGACGTTCGATAACGTCGATTGTCTGGACGCCGATGGATCCGGTTGAGCCGAGGATTACAACGCGACGCTCGGGGTTAGGCATCAAGTAGCCGGGGCGGGGAGCAGCTGTGTAAACAGGGCATCAAGCTCGGTTCCTGCAATCTCTTCCTTAGCGAGCACCTCGCTTGCCAGGCCGTCCAGGGCGCTTCGGTACTTCTGGAGGAGCTGCTTTGCCTTCTCGTAGGAGCGCATGAGCAGGCCCCGAATCTCGCGATCGGCAAGCGACGAGATCTCCTCGGAGTGCTCGTTGCTTTTGATGATCTCTTCACCGAGGAAGACATCGACACGCTCGCGGCCGAGACTGATCGGCCCCAGCTCCTCATTCATGCCCCATTCGATCACCATCTTGGTCGCCAGCTGGGTGGCTTCGCGCAGGTCACTGCTTGAGCCGGCAGTGAACTCGTTGAACACCAGTTCCTCGGCGGCACGACCTCCCAGTGCGAACACCAACTCGTTCTTGTACTCTTCCTGGGTCGGTAAGTACCTCTCCTGCAGGGGCAAGGACTGCGTGACCCCCATTGAATGAGTTCGAGGAAGGATGGATATCTTGTGCACCGCACGGTCCTCCTTCTGCAACAAGTGGCCGAGCAACGCGTGGCCGCTCTCGTGATACGCGGTAATCCGCCGCTCCTTCTCCGTGGGCACGACGCTCTTTCGTTTGAGACCGAGCCATACTCTGTCCGTTGCTTCCTCGAAGTCGGCCATGTCGATGGCGGTCTTGTTTTTACGGGCAGCCAGCAGCGCGGCCTCGTTGCACAGGTTGCGCAGGTCCGCCCCGACGAAGCCGGGTGTTTTGCGAGCCAGTATTGATGGATCGATGCCCTCAGCAATGACTTTGTCTCGAAGATGGACCTTGAGAATTTCCTCGCGATCCTTCAGAACGGGATAGGGGACAACGACCCGACGGTCGAATCGACCAGGGCGAAGAAGTGCGGGATCGAGCACGTCCGGGCGGTTCGTGGCAGCGAGAATGATGATTCCCTTGTTCGGTTGGAATCCGTCCATTTCCGCCAACAGCTGATTCAGGGTCTGCTCGCGTTCGTCGTGTCCTCCACCCAGGCCGGCTCCCCGCTTTCTGCCTACTGCGTCAAGTTCGTCGATGAAGATGATGCACGGGGCGCTTGCCTTTGCCTTTTCAAACATGTCGCGGACCCGGGCCGCACCGACGCCGACGAACATCTCCACGAAGTCCGAACCGCTGATGGAGAAGAAGGGGACCTTTGCTTCACCGGCAATCGCTTTCGCCAACAGGGTTTTCCCCGTCCCCGGCGCCCCAACCAGCAACACACCCTTGGGGATCTGTGCTCCCAGGCGCGAGAAACGCTTCTGGTCCCTCAGGTACTCGACGATCTCCTCGACCTCTTCTTTGACCTCCACGATGCCGGCAACGTCGGCAAACGTCACCTCGGTGGTGTCGGGGCGAACCAGTTTTGCCTTCGATTGGCCGAACGACAGAGCTCCGCCGCCCTGGGTACGACGCATGATGTAGATCCAAACGGCAATCAGAAGCACGATCGGAAGCAGCGACACGAGAATGGACAAAAACCAGTTGCTGCCCGATGCTGCTTCGTATTTCACCTGTACCCCGTGGTTCAGCAACAGCGGTTCGTAAAGGGTCTTGTCGTCCGGAAGCTGGACGAAGATCGTTCCGCCATCGACGGTCGTTCCCTCAGCACGGTTGTCCTTAATCGAGACGGTGGTTACTTGATCGTTCTCTACCAACGTCCGAAACAGTGAGTAGTCAATCTCGTTGCGATTGCTGCCGCCGCCGAACAGGGTCTGAAGTAGAATCAGTCCGAGGATGACGATGACGGTGATAAACGCGATATTTCTCAAATTTCTGTTGCGCAAGTCTTTCAAGGGGTCCTTTTCCATGATCCACTCCTCAAAGTATCCATGAGGATTGTAGCATCCTCTCTTCGTTACGTCAAACCCGGTACAGTACCGTGCTTCCTCTTCCTGGCACGGAAGCCAGCGATCAGGATCTCGCGGGGTGGAGCCGGTCTGTTGGGGACAGACCGGCTAACGGCGAAGAAATCGCCTCCAGATCTGCAAGTTCGAAAAACAGCGTTCGTTGCCGTGAATGATACGGACGATGTTCCCTCTGTGGGTAAACCAGATGAACGCTGCCAATGCCGCAGTCAGTCCGAGGAGGAGAGTCGGGTACTGTGCGGCGGCGTATGCATTGAGTAGGACAATGGTCAGAGGAATCGTGAGGGCCGCAAGGAGTGAACCCAGAGAAACCCAACCCGTGGAGAAGAGGACGATCGCAAAGACTCCTGCCGCCATTCCCACCGGTATTGGGGCAATTGCCAACAGCATCCCCGCACCGGTGGCCACACCCTTTCCTCCGCGAAAACCGATGTAGATCGGGAACACATGGCCGATGACTGCAGCAAGTCCGCACAGGATAGGCAGGATTGTGGGGTCAACAGGGAACGGGCCAAACGGAAGGCGCGGGATCAGCGTCGCAGCAACGGCACCCTTACCCACGTCTACGATCGATACCGGAACACCGCCCTTCCAACCGAGGACTCGCCACGCGTTCGTCCCTCCAACGTTGCCGCTTCCGTGCTTGCGAACGTCGATTCCCTTAAAAAGCTTTCCCGCAATCACCGCAGACGGGATGGCGCCTATGAGATACGCAATCAGAAGAACCCCTGCAAGTCCCACTATTCCTCCACCGCGTCCTGTGCGGTCATCCGTTCAATCGGCCCGGCATCGAGAACAGCAATCGCGGCTCCTCCCGGACCGGCGTGGGCACCCAAAGCGGGAGTGGCATTCGTTACCATCACCAGAGATCTTGGGAATCGATGGCGCAGTGAGTTGGCATAGCGCGTGGCCAGTTCGACGGCATCAGAGTGCGCCAGGATGAACGCCGGCGCGTCCATCTTCTTTGCGCGCTCTGCGGCGAGACAGAGTGTCTTTCTCATCGCACGCCGTTGCCCGATTGCCTTATCGGCGACGGCAATTGTTCCCTCCTTGACGGTGAGGATCGGTTTCAGGTGGAGCCATTCGGCAATCCTGCCTTGGACAGGGGAGAGCCTTCCCCCGCGCACAAAATACTCTACCGTGGGAACGAACACGAAAATGCCCGTGCTTGCGGCAGCTTCTCCACTGAGGCGGCGGCAAGCAGCGAGCGAAAGCCCGGCCGCGACGGCGCGCGCAGCTGCCCACACCACCAGGCCCTGCGCCCCCGAGGCGGAGCGGCTGTCGATAACCTCGATCGGTACACCCGTCTCTTTGCTCACTGTGCGGGCAGCGGTCAATGCCACTTGATACGTGCCGGAGACTTCGGATGAAACATGGATCGACAGGATCCCGGCACAGTATCGTGCCAGATATCGGTAGACGCGGAGAAACTCAGCCGGGCTTGGCTGAGAGGTCTTGGGCAGGATCTGTGAACGTGCGAGTTTGGCGTAAAACTGCTTGGGGGTGATCTCCACCCGGTCGCGGTACTCCTCCTCGTCGAACGCAACCTGTACGGGAACTACGTGGATCCGCTCTGCCGCCAGAAAGGACAACGGCAGATCGCAAACCGAATCGGTCACCACAGCGACTCCCGACCGGTTCACTTCTCCGGGGGAGGCTTCGACCTGTGCCAACATGTCCTCTACCCTGTGGGAACGGACCTTTCCCACCTCGGCGAGCGTCTCCAAGACGTAGGCCGGAACGTTGGTGTGCAAGTGAATGTGTGCTTCTCGCTCGGTACCAGCCACCACTATCGAATCCCCCAATGATGCAAGATTGTTTTTCAATGCGGCGCGATCGATTCGGTCTCCAACGACGACGGCCTCGGTGCAATAGCGGAAATCGATCCTTTGACAAGGAGCATCGCGCACCGGGGTGGCGGCCGGTTTGGGTTCTTGTTCCACAACCTTCACCGCCACCGTTCCACGCTTGAAGTAATCGAGGATGCCTTCGAGAAAATTGACGAAACCGAGGGCGCCGGCATCGACCACGCCTGCCTTTCTCAGAACAGGGAGCTGGTTGGTCGTTTCTGCGAGGGAGCGCTGCGCAACCCGTACACCTCCCTCCATGAGGGGGATGAAATCACCGAGGCGCCCGGCCTGGAGGGCCACGTGGTCGGCAAAGTCGCTGATCACCGTGAGGATTGTCCCTTCCTGCGGCGCTGCCAGTGCCTCGCGAGCCCTTGTGGCGGCACGCTTCGCCGCCGCAACGAACTTGGCGACGGAAACACGAAGCTGGTCGGACGTCCCCTCGTGCAAGCCTTGGAGAAATTGGGCCATGATGACGCCGGAATTCCCGCGCGCCCCGGCGAGGGCGGAAGAAGCAATCGTCTCACTGACTGCCGCGAAGGAGGGCTGTGGTTGTTTGAGCGCGCGCAGCACCGCGTGCATCGTTGCCGCCAAATTTGACCCGGTATCCGAATCAGGCACCGGGAAGACATTGATCAGGTCAAGGTAATCCTTGTTGGCGATGACCCGATGTGCGCCCGCAATGACCGCCTGCCGAAGACGCTCACCGCTCAGATAACGAATTTCCCCACCACTCTTCTTCGTCACCACACTTTCTATCATACCATCAAAGCATTGCGGTGCAAAACGCTTTTCCCGAGGGTCAGCGTCCTTGACAGCAACTGGTAAGTTGTGCTAAAGTGGTGCATCTCTTGGTCAAAGGGGTGGTTGTGATCAAGGCACCTTGCGTTGCACGACAACTTGAATCGGCCTTCTGCGTGACGAATCACTCCAATCGTGCCTTTCCCCGTCTGGCCAATCCCAACGCCCCTTGCGGGGCGCAACTCTAGTACCTGTTAGTCCTTACCGTTTCTTGTAGTTTCTTTAAGCTTTCTTTTGGATTCAGGTGTGTTCCTGGAAAGGAGAGTCTGATGCGAGTGTCTACAGATGACCAACGGGTTTGCGTATTGACCATCAAAAGCGAGATCATGCGATCGGCGGGAGCGTATCTGCGGCAACACGGGTTCATCGAGATCCTTCCAGTGATCCTCTCACCGATTACCGATCCGCTTCATCATGAGACGTACGGTGGGTCGATCGACTACTACGGCCAACCCTACCAGCTGACAAAGAGCATGATTCTGCACAAGCAGATTTCTCTGCGGACCGTCCCGCGCATTTTCTGTTTCTCACCGAACGTTCGCTTGGAGCCGGCGAAGCGTGCTACTCTGGGGCGGTACCTTGCCGAATTCGTTCAGTTGGATCTCGAGGTTCGGGGGGCAACGCGGGATGGGATCATGGAAATCGGAGAGGGGCTTTTTGTTGCGGTCCTCCAAGGCGTTATAGAAAACTGCGTTCGGGAACTGGATGCGCTTCATCGAACATTGGCCATTCCGAAGACTCCATTTGAACAGATCACCTACCAAGATGCGCAACAGCAATTTGGCAAGGCATTTGACGATGCCCTTTCCGAATCTCTGTCGGAGCCGACTTGGGTGATCGACTTCCCACGCGAGGTGCGAGAGTTCTACGATCGCGAAGACCCGGTACGGCCGGGGACGCTTCTCGACATGGACCTGGTGTACCCGGAGGGCTACGGCGAGGCGTTGTCCGGTGGTGAGAGGGAGTACGCGCTTTCGCGTATCCAGCGCCGGATCGAGCAGGACAAACTTGATTCGCAGCGATTTCGGCAGTACCTCGATGTGGTCGAAGATGGGATCGTGCCGTCGGCAGGGTTTGGCATCGGAATCGAGCGGCTGACGCGCTATGTCTGCGGGCTCGATAGCGTTGGAGATGCGCGGCTCTTCGCCAAGCTGCCAGGGGTGGTCGGATCGATCTAGGGTGCACATGCCGTTCGATGTGGGTTGTAGAAAAAAGCCTCCTTCTTAGAGCCAACGGATTATATGGCAGGTTGACCGCACCATCGGTCTGCCTAGACTTGCTATGGGTAAAGCTTTGTGTGATATCCGAGACACATTGACCAGGGGAGGCCACAGCATGAATTACAGTGTCAAAACGAAACTCTCTTGCGAACAGGTTATCGCTGCGGCGCTGAAGCACTTCGGCGAGGGAGGTGTCGGGTTGGACGTAACCGGTCAAGGGGACGATTGCGTAACCTTCGAAGGAGGGGGCGGACACGTCGAGATAACCGTCTGTCAGAAAGAAGGCGGAAGACGTTCTGAGGTGAGCATCCTGACCCGAGAGTGGGACTACCAGGTCAAAGAGTTTATGGGACAGATTAAGGGCTGAAAAAGCGATTGAGGCAATCTCACAGAATCACGAAGAGGGAGAGACAAGGTGAATGATACACCGCAAAGAGGCGCTCGATTTCGCGACAACCAAGGAGCAAGAAGCCGAGGAGTTCTACCGAACCTGGTCCACCCAAGCATCGGGCCCGGTGGGCCAGAAGCTGTTTTCCGAACTGGCCGAAACCGAGCGCGGACACGCGGAGAAGCTATCCCGAATTAGCCTAAAGGATCTTATTACGCAAGGATCTTCCCTGTCGGATTTGCGGCTTTCAGACTACCTTGTCGAGGTGGAGCCTCAGTTTGGTATGAGCCTTGAGGACGCCCTCATTCTCACGATAAAACGCGAACAGGCTTCGGCGGCGCTATGGACAGCTCAGCCCATTGGGAGGCGACGCGCAGTCGCTGTTTGCCGCCTTGGCGCAGGAGGAATGCCGTCACAAGCGTCTCCTTGAGGCAGAGTACGACGACGCTGTGTTGACCGAGAACTGAGCTGTCCCACTCACAGTTCCTGGTTGGCCGTACATGGTCTGTCAGGACGAGCGTCATTGCCCGGCCGCAGCCAGTCTTCGGTACGACGCTTCAGGCGGTCTTGTCTTCCAAATACCGGTCGAACCACCGCAGGATGTGGTTGAGCCTAGCGATGCGACGGTCGGTGCGGCCCTGGCGAGACAGGCCGTGCGGTTCATCGGGAAACCGGACAAACTCTGTCTCCACCCCCAGCCGCTTCAACGCGACGAAGATCTGTTCGCCCTGTTCAATGGCACAACGCAGATCCTGTTCACTGTGGATGACCAGCGTGGGAGTCTTCGCATTGGCGATGTACTTCATCGGTGATTGGCGCCAGTAGTTGTCGAGGTCATCCCACGGCGGGACGTCTCCGAATTCCGTCTGAGATGCCCAGTTGAAGTCGCTTGAGCCGTACATGCTGACGAGATTGCTCACGGAGCGCTGTGTCACCGCCGCCTTGAAGCGATTGGCTTGGCCGATGATCCAATTCGTCATGTAGCCGCCGTAGCTTCCTCCGGTGACGCCCATTCGGTCGGCGTCGATGTACGGTTTCGCCGCGACGACGTCGGTCCAGGCCATCAGATCGTCATAATCGACCGTTCCCCAGTTGTTGTAGATCGCCTTGCAGTGCTCCTCCCCGTATCCCTGCCCCCCACGAGGGTTGCAAAAGTACACGACGTAGCCGTGGGCGGCCAGGAAGTAGAACTCGTGCATGAAGAAGTTACCGTACTGCACACGTGGCCCGCCGTGGATCTCGAGGACGGCGGGATAGGCCGTGGAGGGATCGAAACCCGGGGGCTTGAGAATCCACCCCTGCAGATCGTTTCCAGCGGCCCCTTTGAACCACACTTCCTCCAACTCTCCGAGATCGATTCCCCGTAGGAGGTCTTCGTTGACGCGCGTTAGCACCCGGGCACGGCCGGTCGACATCTCGCGGTGCCACACCTGGCCGGGGTCCTTCATGTCTGCATGGAAGTAGATCATGTTGTTCTGGCGGCTATCGAAGGAGAACATTCCTACAATCCCTTGTTCGGCGATGACGTCGTGAACCTGAACGGCATCGCCATCAACGGACACCGACTTCAGCACCGTGTTCCCGTGGTGAGCCACTTGAAAGAAGATCGTCTTCCCGTCGGTTGACCAGGTCGGAGGCACCTGGGGAGGGCTTCCCATGTCGTTGATCGTCCATGCGGACGCATTGAAGTCGTAATCTACGGTGAGATTGCGTGCCGGACCTTCTCCGCTTGATGGAACGATCCACAGCCGCGTTTGCTTCCAATCCTGCCCTTTTCCTTCGTGGCCGTAGTAGGCCAGCCAGGCTCCATCCGGGGAGAAGCTCGGACTCCATTTCGGGCCCACCGGGGTCGAGATCTTCTTCATGGAGCCACCGGCGGCGGGAATCGTATAGAGATCCACTGCATCGGGATCTAGATCCGGATCCTTGGTGCGATTGGAGCAGAACGCGATCGTCTTTCCATCGGGCGACCACGCAGGGTCACGTTCATCGTAGATCTCTCCGTCAGTGAGTTGCGTTGTCTTTCCCGTGCAGACATCGATCATTAGCAAGTGCCAGCGTGCCGCGGGCAGGAAGCCCACGGCATCCTCTTTGAAGAAGACGCGGGTGATGTGGCGACAGACAACGCCCAGCTCCTTCCTTTTTTCATCCTTCTCCCGATCGATCTCCTCGGGATCCTTTGCGCGAAACTGCAGCAGGAGATGCTTGCCCTCGGGTGACCATTCGAATGCTTCGATCGTACCTTCAAGATCGGTCAGTCGCCGCGCCTCCCCGCCGTGAACGGGAACCAGATAGATCTGGGGCTGTTTTTCGTCCGTACGGTTGGACAGAAACGCTATCTGAGTTCCGTCTGGGCAGAAGCGCGGTCGCGTGTCCGCCTGATCTCCATGAGTAAACTGGTGGGCCTTGCCGCCTTCGGTTGATACAACCCACAGATTGGCGTACTTCTTCTCCTTTTCTTGCTCCACCCGGTGTCGGCAAAAGACGGCGATCTTTCCATCCGGAGAAATCTGTGGTTCTGAGATCAGTTGAAACCGATAAAGATCCTCCGCGGTGATGCGTCGCGCGCCTCCTTTAGTCATGCTACCTCCATTCTACAGTCATTGAGCCCTCAGTAATCTGTGAACGCCTGTACGAGATTCCTTGCCTGACTATTCTAAAGAAACAGAGCGGTTTGCTCCAGTTGCGGGGATTTATGAGCAAGTGCGTGCCACATGACCTGCCAGGTTCGTGCTATCCGCTTTGTACATCAAACCAGTTCTGCCAGGATTGGCCCATGTGCGGCACTTCGCATTTTCTCTTAAATGTGGTAAAGTAAGTTTACTACTTAGTAATGAGGGGGTGAATCGCATGGCCGAGAAGAAGGTCCGACCCACGTTCTCTATCTACATTCCCAAGAAGGCGGAAGAGAAGAAGCCGGTCGAGCGCCTGATGCGTTTGAGCAAGAAGCGCGACCGCTCCATCAACTA
>CAZDDA010000080.1:0-8996 GCA_964504085.1 uncultured Thermotogae bacterium
GTCTTGCCCTTGATGTCGCCGTAACCATTGGCGATGCGCAGGCGATAATCGTTCGCCAGCGTCTTGATCAGCCCGCCCACATCAACCTCGCCTGTGTTCTTCACACACGTCAACGTCTTGGACCAGTACCCCTCCTCCGGATAGATGTCGAAGTGCTTCTTGGCCCACGCCTGCACGATAGATGCCATCTTCTCGTGACGGGCAAACCGAGCGTCCAAACCCTCTTCGAGCATGTCGTCGAGCTGTGCGCTCAGCGCGTACATATGAGGAATTGCCGGAGTTGACGGCGTCTGATTCTTTTGATGGGATTTGTTCATCATCACAAGGTTGAAGTAATAGCTACGCGGTGGAACGGTCTTCGCACGGGCCAGCGCCCGTTCACTGACAGCGGCCACCGCAAGCCCAGCAGGCAGGGCGAACGCCTTCTGCACGCCCGCGAGAACAAAATCGATCTTCCAGGCGTCGGTCTCGATTTTCACTCCCGCCATTCCGCTCACTGCATCCACGAGAAGAAACACTTCTGGATAGCGGCTGACGACCTCGGCAATCTCTGGGAGTGGGTTCATCAGCCCCGTTGAGGTTTCGTTGAGGACCAACGTGACCGCGTCGTACTTGCCCGTTTTCAATTGCTCATCGACCATCTCCGGTCGAATCGCCTTGTCCCAATCAATCGTGAAGGCGTCGCAGGGAACGCCGTTGGCAACCGTGATGTCGTGCCAGCGTTTGGAAAAGGCGCCGTTAATCAGATTCAAACATCGCTTGGCGACGAGATTCGTCACCGCGGATTCCATTGCCCCTGTCGACGACGACGTGAACAAGAGGACAGGATTCTCCGTGTACAATAGTTTCTGCAGCTTTGCCTGAAGCTCACCGTAAAGAGCGGAAAATTCCGGTGCACGGTGATGTATCTGTGGTGTGGAAAGCTCTTTTAGGATCTCCGGCCGAACCTCGGTCGGTCCCGGGGTAAAAAGGCGATTGTGCATAGTGACCTCCGCAGATGCATTATTCGTAAGGCTTCGAGACGGATGGTACTCGCCTCAGGTTCCTTTTTCAAAGGCGGGAAGCCCACGGTGAAGGCCAAACTCGCGGGCGGAATTCACCGCCTCGGCGTACTCGGAAAGTGGGAGCCGGTAAGCGATCTCCGGATACTCGTCAGCCCGGTAGCACGGGCGGTACTGCTCCATCACGTTCAAGTAGGTTTCCTGCCCAAGGTGTGAGGCGATCAAATCGAACACATAATCTGAGTCGGCGATGCCGCCTGGCAAGACAAGGTGGCGGATGAGCATTCCACGTCGCGCTATCCCCTCTTCGATCACAAGATCCCCTACCTGTCGGTGCATCTCGCGGAGAACTGCTTCCAAATTCGTTGCGTATTGCGGGCTGCCAGAATAGCGCGCTGCTGCGGCATCGTCACCGTATTTGGCATCCGGCATGTAGATATCGACGATTCCATCCAGGAGGCGCAGCACCTCCGGACTCTCGTAGCCGCCGGAGTTCCAGACAATTGGGAGTTTTAGTCCTACTCCTTGGGCCATAGCAAGCGCGGACACGATCACCGGTGCCTGGTGGGTCGGAGTGACGAGATTGATGTTGTGGCAGCCGCGACGGGCAAGCTCGACAAAGACCGCTGCCAAGTCCGCGCTGTCCATCTCCTGACCTTCTCCCAGATGACTGATCGTGTAGTTCTGGCAGAAGACACAGGACAGATTGCAGCCGGAGAAAAAGACCGTTCCAGAGCCGCGGCGGCCGACCAATGGAGGTTCTTCGCCGAAATGCGGCCCGAAGCTTGCCACCTTGGCCTGCGCATCAACTCCACAGCGTCCTCGCTCTCCCTGCCGGCGATCAACCATGCAGTGGTGCGGGCACAGCCGACATGGCGAGAGCAACTCGGCAAGCTTCTCGAACCGCACGGCCATCTCCGCTTCGGCAATCCGCAATCGCATCACCCACCCTTTGTCAAACCGAGCCTCCACGCTACAATCATAGCAAACGTATCGAGGAGGGAATATGAATATCGGATTCATCCTCATCGTAGTCGCGATTGTCGTCCTTGGATGGGGGGTACTAACCTACAACCGATTGGTGCGCTTGAGGGTCCGCGCCGAGGAGTCGTGGCGCGATATCGATACACAACTCAAGCGGCGCTACGACCTGATCCCAAACCTTGTGGAGACGGTGAAGGGCTACGCCTCCCACGAAAAGGAGGTCTTCGAACGCGTTACCCTCGCGCGGGCCAAGGCGATCGACGCTTCCTCGCCAAAGGATCAGGCCGTTGCAGAGGAGGGATTGAAGGGCGCGCTCAAATCGCTGTTCGCCGTCGTTGAAAACTATCCGCAGCTGAAGGCAAACGAGAACTTCCTTGGTCTACAACAGAGTCTGGAACAGACCGAAGATGCCGTCCAACGGTCTCGCGTCTACTACAATGCGGTGGTGCGAGACCTAAACACCAGCATTCAGGTCTTCCCGCGCAACATCATCGCCAATCTGTTTGGGTTCAAACAGCGGGAATTCTACATGCTTCCCGGCGAGGAGGAGCGCCTCGCTCCACAAGTGAGGTTCTGATGCGAAAAACCTTTTTTGCCCTTCTCTTCGTCTTCGGTGTTGTCGTGTGTGCCGCAGCGAGCCTGCGGATCGAGGAGTTTGCAGCACAGATCGAGGTTCTCTCAACAGGCGAACTCTCGATTAGCGAGAGACTCGACGTCCTGTTCTACACTCCTCACCACGGAATCTATCGAGAGATTCCCGTCTCCTACCGGCGCCCGACCGGCGAGAACATCACGATCGACCTCGATGTCGCCGCCGTCTCGATGGACAATGGCTCTGTCCCCTACACGGCGCGACGCAGTGGGGCAGATCTCGTCATCCGCATCGGTGATCCCGATCGCACCATCAGCAATGCGCATACGTATGCGATCCGTTATACCGTCAATCGTGCCCTTCTGTTCAACAACGAGAACTACATTCAACTCTACTGGAACGTGACGGGTAACGATTGGCAGATACCGATCGATCACGCCGTCGCTGCGGTGAAGCTGCCCCCGGACGTGGCTGAGTTGGAGATTCCGACCACTTCTTATGTCGGGTATGCCGGAAGCACCGCCCGTGGGCTGCCGGCCAGTCGCGATTCCGAAGGACGGTACGTGTTCGAAGCAACCAGCCTGACGCCCGGAGAGGGATTGACGATCGACGTGGCGATCCCTCGTGAAGCCTCGGGGATCGAGGCTCCGGGTGCCGGAGAAAAGGTCCTTTGGTTCCTGTCGGCCAACAAGTACGCCCTGCTTCCGGTCATTGCACTCATCGCGATGTTCCTGCTGTGGTGGAGAAAGGGAAAGGATCCGACAAAAGGGACGATTGCCCCCCGCTTCGACGCTCCAGCGGACATTCGCGCTGGTGAGGCCGGCGTGCTGATCGACGACCGCGCCGATCTGCGCGACATCTCGGCAATGGTCATCGACCTTGCAGTGAAGGGTTTCTTGAAGATCCGGGAAATTCGCGAAGAAGAACCGGGACTGATGGACAAGGTCAAGAGCGTCATCGGCCGTCCGGGACCGCTCGACTACGAGTTCACAAAACTGAAGGACGCCGACGGGAAACTGACGAAGGTGGAACGAATTCTCTTGGATGGGATCTTTGATGAGACGCATCCGGAGAATAGAACGTTGTCCTCGATGGAGAACCAATTCTACAAAGTCCTTCCGTCCATCAAGTCCGGTCTATACGCACGGCTGATCAAGAAAAAATACTACACGAACAACCCGGAGCGCGTGCGGACGCACTACTTCGGCATCGGCGTGGTGATTCTCATCGCCGCAGTCGCCCTCGGTGTCGTCATCGGATCACTCTACCTCGGCATCGCAATCGGCCTTTGTGGCTTAATCGTGCTCGCGTTTTCACCGATCATGCCACGCAAGACTCAAAAGGGAGCCGAAGCGTTGCGCGACCTACTCGGCCTTGCCGAGTACATCGGCCGTGCCGAAGTAAAGAAGATGGAATTTCACGACGCACCCGAGAAAAGCCCGCAGCTGTTCGAGAAACTCCTTCCTTACGCCATCGCGCTTAACCTCACCTCGATCTGGACCAAACAATTCGAGGGGCTGTTCGAGCGTCCACCCGAGTGGTACGTCGGCGCAAGTCCGGGATTCAACGGCTATCTGTTCGGCCTGTCAATGATGCACCTTGCTACCGGAATGCAGCGCACGTTTGTTTCTGCGCCACGCACCAGCTCAAGCGGCCGTTCGGCCTGGGGAGGCGGCGCAAGCTTCGGGGGAGGATTCTCCGGTGGTGGGTTCGGTGGTGGTGGAGGGGGCGGCTGGTAAAGCAGGCCTAATTTTCAAACTGAAAATCCTTTTCTGCAAACAACCGCAGACAGACATCGACGACGTCTGAATCATAAAGATTGCCCTTGCGTAGAGCAATCTCTTCCAGTGCCGCATCCATGCCCAGAGCCGGTCGGTATGGACGGTGCGATGCCATCGCCTCTACTACGTCGGCTACAGCCAGGATGCGCGCTTCCAACATGATTTCCTCGCCCGTGATCCCGTGTGGATAGCCGGACCCATCCAGGCGCTCGTGGTGCTGAAGCACAATCTGCGCGACTGGCCAAGGGAACTCGATTGTCCGCAGTATGTCGTACGCAACTTGCGGATGACCCTGTACCAGCCTGTATTCCATATCGGTTAGTCCGCTGGGCTTGCTTAGGATCTCTGCCGGTACCGACATCTTGCCGATATCGTGGACGAGTCCAGCAACGTGGATGCCTTCGCTTTGAATCTCGGAAAGACCCATTTCCTTTGCGATAGCGTAGGCCAGTTGAGCCACCCGCTTCTGATGGCCGGCGGTGTACGGATCTCTCGTTTCAGTGGTCAATCCGATGGCCTGAATGGTGCTCTTCAGGGCTTTCTGCAGCTTCTCCGCCGCCTGTTTGCGTTCGGTGACGTCTCTGATGAAAACCAGATCAGCAGGCCTCTCCTCGAAATCGACTCGACCAGCGTTCAATTCCACCGGCACGATCGAGCCGTCTTTCTTCAGCAGTTTGATCTCGTAAATAGACGGCGCTGGTTTTCCAGCCATCCGATCAGCATACCTCTTTTGAACGAACTTGTGGGAATTGACGGGAACAAACTCCAAGAAGTTCTTTTCTGTTATTTCCTCAAGAGAGTAACCAAAGAGTTCTATAGCTGCTGAATTAACGAATTTCACAACACTGTCCTGGATTACTACGATGCCGTCCTTGGATCTTTCGACTAACTCAGAATACCTGGCTTCTGATGTACGCAATGCTTCTACTGCCCGCTTGCGCTCGGTGATATCGCGGTTGATTGCAACCGTGCCTACAGGATTTCCATCCTTGTCTCTGACTAAAGACACCGATGAAAAGACACTTATTACTACGCCATCTTTGCGCTTCTGAAGAACTTCTCCCTCCCAAAATCCCTTTTCAAAGAGTGTATCGACGACGTCCTCCATCCGGTCGTGGGAATACTCCAACTGGGTAACCTCATGAACCGCCTTACCCATTACTTCTCCAGCTTTCCACCCGTATATCGTCTCTGCGGCTTTGTTCCAGCTCTTGATGTTGAACTTCAGGTCGGTCGAGATAATCGCATCGGAGACATGCTGAAGAAGGTCGGCCTGGTATTGAACTCGCTCTTCCGCGTTCTTCTGTTGGGTGATGTCGCGTCCAAGTGAAATGGAGCCAATTGGGTCTCCTTTCTCGTCCGACAGCCTGTGCTGGTTCCACGAGATGGTTTTCGTCTGTCCATCTTTGCAGTGGATGGTTGTCTCGAACCCTTCCAGAACCTTCCCGCTCTCGACGATCTCCTTGCTTTGTCCTATAAGTGTGCTTCGATATGCGGGATCCGGGTAGTTCCATTTCCAAATCTTGTTGTGCCCGATGACTTCCTCGCGGGTGAAGCCGCTGATCTCCTCTGCCGCTTTGTTCCAGATCAGGACGTTGCCTTCCTTGTCGAGCACGTTCAGCCAGACATGTGCGTTGTCGATGATGCTTTCCAAGTACTGGTTGAGCCTGCGAACTGATTCCTCCGACTGCTTGCGCTTAGTGATGTCGACTAACGTGCCTTGGAGAAGGGGAGGAGTGCCATTCTTTCCTGCGATCAGGTTCGAGTTTTCCAGAACCCAAATGGGGCTTCCGTCTTTCCGACAAAGGCGACACTCGTGACCAGTGAGACTCCTTTGCTTGAACAACTGTGTGATGAACTTCTCGCGGTCGGGGGTATCATAGTAAAACTCGGAGGCGCGATGGCTTAGAACGTCTTTCCGCGAGTCATAACCGAGGATTTGGACAAAGGCTTCGTTGCAATCCAAAACCTCTTCCTCAAGGGTCGTAAGGTACACCCCAGCAAGGTTTTGCTCGAAGAGCGAACGATAACGCTCCTCCGATTCATGAAGTTCCTTCTCAGTTTGCTTGCGTTCGGTGATGTCTTTTGAAATCACCGTTACAGCTGTTATTTGTCCCTCTTGATCCCTAACAGGGCTTAATGTCCTGAGGAAGGAATGGTCGTCCCTCTCGCTTGTATGTTCATACTGAACCGGCCGGCTGGTTTCGAAGACCCGTTTCAATTTCTCGGTAAACTCTCTAGTTCTCTCGACGGAATGGAACTCGCCATATGTTCTACCGATCACTTTGTCCTCTGGCAGGTCAAGCCTTGCTTGGTATTTCTTGTTCAGAAATAGGTACGTACCTTTCTGATCTACCAAATACACGCTGTCCTCGATAGACTCCACCAGGGAACGATACTTCTCCTCGCTCTCTTGCACTGCTTCCTCCGCCTGCAGTCGCCCGGTGTCCGCCGCTTCCGATTCGGCAACCCAGTGGCGCATTTGCGCCGGTTTGTCGATCACTAGCCGTTTTGTCCTGATCTGATTATTCATCTGGACCTCTTATGAGGGCAAGGGATCAAGCATCAAGAGCCCTTCAGCTCGAAGCGCAGGCATCCGTGGCCGCAGTGGGGCGTCGTCCCGACGTTTCTTCTTGGTGCGGCCCATTTCAGCATCGTCGTTTTCTACCAAGGTTCTGTCCTCTGGTTGGGAGATAGAGGCCTCGACACCTGTGGCGATGAGTGGCTCGTCGCCGTGGAAGCTAATGGGCACACCGCCCAGCGGACCACGCGTTGCCACACAAGCGAATCCCTTCTCCACCAGCACGTGCTCGGCAATTGTCATTGCTACTGTTATTGTATCGTGAATATCCGTTGAGGTCGGTGATGGATATCACCGACACGATGGCCATACCAGCACTCCGATCAATCCTGCCTCGACTCACGATACCCCGGAAGAGCAGAAACTTCCGATGCAGTCAGGCCCAAGGATACGCCAGACCAACGATGCGGCCGAAGTTGTTGTAGACTCTATGCGTGGGAGTCATCCGCCTTCACGATCACCTCCTAGTTTGTTTTCGGATTCAGCGGCCAAGTCCGCGGCTTTTGACATCGACCAGGATGTTTGTCAGGGGTCCAGCCGGGGTGCTGCCTCGCAAACGTATCGGCCGGTGGATATGATCCGTACAAACAGACTGACTGTGTTCCAAGGAGCCCTATGAACAAGCGTCGCCACGCAGGTTGGTTACTCGCCCTTCTTCTTTGCGTCCTTGCCGTTGCCAATGGAAGCAGCGTTGCTTCACAGGAGACGGTCCAGTTCTCTTGGTCCGCCGATCGGCTTCTTCTGTGGGATGATTTTCAGGGGAAGCCACCGGTGCAGGCGCAAGACATGATGGAGGCTGCCCAGATTCACATGACAATCCGCTGGCAGCTCCAATTGGCCATGGAATACGATTGTCAGCGCCAACTGTGGACGGCGACCATCGACCAGTCTTCGCTCACAGTCACCAACACGATGGTCCCCGCTGTTTCCTGGGTCGACCGTAGCCGACAGAACAGCGCCATATTGAGTCATGAGCAAGGCCACTTTGACCTAAACGAAGTGTATCGGCGGAAACTCCAAGCGGCCCTCGCTCCACTGACGGCAGAAGGTGGCACAGCCGACGCTGCGAAGCAGGCGTTGCAGGCGCTTATTGACACGACCAGCCAAAAGATCCTATCTCTACGTGCGCACACTCAAGCAAGCTACGACCAGGAAACCTGTCATGGGACGGATCTGCAAGTCCAGGCAGCATGGAACAAGAGGATCGAGGCCTGGCTCGCGAACCCAAATCAAACACCCTAGCGCCGTATCACGATGGACTCGCCGTTCTCCATGAAATCGCATCCGGCCACATTGCCACAACCGGCGTTGCAGTGACACAACCTATCAAGATTCGCGCAGGGCCCGGATCAGGCACTGCGGATCGTGTAGAATGTGAGTGTAATTGATATCACAAAGGAAGATGACGATGGTACGAGTGAGATTTGCTCCAAGCCCGACCGGCTATCTGCACGTGGGAGGAGCAAGAACCGCCTTGTTCAACTGGCTGTTTGCTCGCCATCATCAGGGTGCGTTTATCTTGCGGATCGAGGACACCGATCGAAGTCGGTCGACCGAGGAATCGGTCGAGCAAATCCTCGAAGCGATGCGCTGGCTTGAGCTTGATTGGGATGAATACAGTCGTCAAACAGAGCGAAGTGGCGTTCATCAGCAGGCGGCACAACTGCTGCTTGAGCAAGATTCTGCCTACGAGCATGAGGGAGCATGGTGGTTTCGTGTTCCGAAACAAGGCCAGACGGTGGTCCACGACGTGCTGGCCGGAGACGTCACTTTTCAGAATGAGCAGCTGAAGGATTTCGTCATCCGCCGCTCCGATGGCGGCTTCGTGTACAACTTCGCCGTCGTTGTCGACGACGCGGATATGGAGATTACCCACGTCATTCGCGGAGACGACCATCTAAACAACACCCCCAGGCAGATTTTGCTCTACGAGGCACTACGCCGGCCGCTCCCCCATTTCGTCCATCTACCGATGATCCTCGGGCCAGACCACACGCGCCTCTCCAAGCGGCACGGAGTGACCTCGGTCCTGGAATACCGTCGTCGCGGATTCCTTC
>CAZDDA010000081.1:0-8055 GCA_964504085.1 uncultured Thermotogae bacterium
GGGGCTCAGGGGGTCCAGATGGCAACAAGATTTGTCGCAACTCACGAGTGCGATGCCTCCGTAAAGTTTAAGGAGGCGTATGTACAATGCAGACAAGAGGATCTTGCGATCATCGACAGTCCCGTTGGACTACCGGGGCGAGCCATACAAAATAAGTTTCTTGATGAGGTTTCAGCTGGAGTCAAGAAACCCTTCAAATGCCCCTGGAAGTGCCTGAGAACCTGTGATTTCAACAGTGCGCCATACTGCATCGCACTCGCGTTGACCAATGCAAAAAGAGGAAACCTTGAGGAAGGGTTTGCCTTTGCCGGGGCCAACGCCTATCGGATAGACAGAATCTCCTCTGTTAAGGAGGTTGTCGAAACGTTGCTGGAAGAATATGCAACGGCAGCTTCCGCGTAGATTGCTCCAGGGCATCAGGGCGCAATCTAGCGGCAAGAAAGCGTCACGCCAACAGTAGGCTCCAACAGGGTCTCCTCACTGGTGTCTCGCTCGGATGGTAGACTCTGAGCGTCTAATTGAGCTTCACGAAGCGGAAAGGAGGGATGTGATGAGTATTCATATCGGTGCGAGTGTGGGACAGATTGCCGAGGCGGTGTTGCTGCCCGGGGATCCCCTGCGGGCTCAGTACGTGACCGAGACGTATCTCGAAGACTCAGAGTGCTACAGCCGGGTGCGTGGCATGCTCGGGTTCACCGGCACCTATCGGGGGAAGAAGGTGTCGGTGCAGGGGACTGGGATGGGAATCCCTTCGATCTCGATCTACGTCCATGAGCTGATCGCCGAATATGGGGCCAAGCGGCTGATCCGCATCGGCACCTGCGGAGCCCTTCAGGAGGACATGAAGCTGGGGGATGTGGTCCTGGCTCAGGCGGCTTCGACGGACTCGGCGGTCAACCGCATCCGTTTTCACGGCTGCGACTTTGCTCCGGCGGCGAGCTTCGATCTGCTCGACAAGGCCTACGAGGCCGCCCGTGAGCGGGGAGTGGATGTCCGAGTGGGCACGGTGCTGACCAGCGACACCTTCTATTCCGACGACCCCAATTCCTGGAAGCTGTGGGCCCGCTATGGGGTGCTGGCTGTGGAGATGGAGACTGCGGCGCTGTATACCCTGGTAGCTGCCCATCGAGTTCAGGGTCTTTCGATTCTCACGGTCAGCGATAGTCTGGTTACCAAGGAGATTGCCAGTGCCGAACAGCGCCAGCAGGGCTTCACTGCAATGATGGAGATCGCTCTGCAGGTGGCTAACGCCTGAGTCCCTGCGAAAGGATGTGACATGGCCTTCCAGTTCCTGCACCGGCTTGCCTCTCGAACCGGATGGTCCTACCTGTTGTGTTTCATACTGCGTAGTATGGGAGTATCCGGCAGCTGTAGGAGGACAACGTTGATCGCACGTGGCTTTGGGTGGTCTGCGCTAATCGTTGTGGGTGCGGCGCTCACCGTTGTGGAGCTTGCGGTGGCTCAAGACGTTTTGGTGGTTCCGTTTGTGATGGATTCCGTCGTAGCGATCCAGTCGGCGGCGGAACGGATCGTCTCCGACTACGTCGCCGTCATCACCGAGGTCACAGGAGATCCGAGCTACGTTCCCACGATCGAGATCGTGAACACGCCGAATCTGGCGTACTTCAATCGCAGAACCGGTCAGATCGTTCTCCCTCATTGGGCTTCGATGGAGGGACCCTCACGAGATTTCTTCGCGAGTCTCAGTGGGACCGAAGCACAGGCCGAGGAGCTGTTCACGATGTTGTTCAATTGGTTCCTCGTTGCGCACGAACTGACGCACTGGTTTCAGCAAGAAGCCGGGATCACTCTTGATCGCTACTCCTCCGAGGCAATGGCAAATCACTTCGCTGTGGCCTTTCACATGAGAGCTGCAGGTGGCGAGGAGAGGCTGTTGCGCCTTGAAGAGCTACTCGAAGGGGTGCTTTTCCGCCTCGTCGATCCGACGCCGGAAGGGGAAGACGCTGCTGCGTTCTTCAACGCCAATTACGCGGCCCTGGCCCGCGATCCCAGCTGCTACGGCTACTACCAGTTCCGCTTCATCCTCGATTCTATCGCTCACCGCGACGAACTCGATTTCGAGATGCTGGTTTCTCAGTACGGCGGACAGTCTTGATGCGGAGTCGGCGACTGGCAAGGTGCGTCAATGAAACAGAGGGATAGCCTGGCGGAGATCCCGGCAATGACACGGCGCGACAAACAAGGAGCCACATCCGTTGCTTTTGTTTCCGAGCGCCGCCCACGAATCCACCCACAGCCGTACTTCCACTCTAGGCAGTTCCGGGGCCTTCGATCATGAACGGTCTTTGACTATGGACGGGCCGGATACGGCGTCGTACTCTTTGTACTGAGGCTGCTGGCTGGTGGTGATCCGTCTACGGATCTCGCTGTGAAACCTGGGGCCATCTCCTTGGAATCGCCCATGATCCTACGCGTTGCAGAGCGCAATCGTAAACCCCCTCCCGCTGCAAAACCGGTGGCAGTGAATCCGTCTCGGCACCCGCCCATGTGGATGAGCTGAGCTTTCATCTCTGAAGCGATCCTGGGATCTGCCATCGGTATGCCTGGGATCCTTTTGGCACAGACAATTGCGTGAACCGCGGTACGATGATGCTCCCCCACTCATGGGCAGGCGATATGAGGAATCCATCCTGTCCCAATCTTGAGTTCGTCAACGCCTGGGGCCAGGCAGTAGTACAAACCATAGGAGTCCGAGTTTCCGTAGTAGACAACCGCGTTGGAAGCAAGTCGGCGGCCAACGAACTACACGGTCATAGCTGCCGCCTACCTTGAAGGTGCGGGATCTTCCTCCGATCTGGAAGCGCGTTCCCGTATTCTCCTCTGAACGATTCCATGCCTGAATGTAACTTTCATAACAGACCCCTGTTGAAATCAAACGTATACTACCAGAGGGTGGTGGGCACTGCGAAGCCCGCCCTAGAAAGGACGAAGAGCCACGTAATGAACCGAAGGTGCCGCAGACAGATCATCGCTGCACTATTAGTGATGGTTGCCTTAGTGACTCTACCCACACTCGCCGTGGGGGTAGAGAGGGAGATCACCAAGGCCAACTGTCACATTGCCAACTTCACGTCTCAGGGAGTGAATCGGGTCGAGCAGGCAAATTCCTACCGTCAAATGGAGACGTTTGCTCGAGTCGCCGAAAAGAAGATCTTCGGAGTCCTAGAACGGGTGGCGAAGAAGATCGGCTCTATTGACTACGAACCTTCCGACGTTACTGTCCACAACGAGAAGGTTGGAGAGTCGATAACCTTTGATCCTATCCACATCTGTGGGTGACGACAGAAACAGACGACCGGATCTGTTGAAGAAGAGATTGTGACAGAGATGTGGTCCGTCAACCGTGGATAAGTGATCCGCGAAATCATGGAGTCAGGGACTTGATTTAAGCGCTTTTCTTCACGTATTATCAATATTCGCGCATTTGCTTTTGCGATGATTGTACAGGGCCTAATTGAGTTCTTACTGTCTATCGGTTACGCTGAACAAATATCATGACGGAGCAATTCATCTTCACGGCAGGCCATGCGCTCGATCGGATCGAGCGCGTGGGGGGCTACAAGGCACACTTGCTCGGCAAAGGCCATGGGACGGAGGTCTTCACAGAACTCATTCCGCCGGGCATCGTATTCTACATCGATTCGGCCAAGGAATGGCCGGGATTTGAGTTCATCTTCGTTTTGGAGGGAGAGCTCTCCTATCTAGGATCGGACCCGCACAGACAGGTTCGTCGTGGGGACTACATCGCGCGATATCTCATCGAGGAACGGTCATATTTCAAGACGGTCACTGAGGTGACGCTTCTTCACGTGTGTTCGCCTACGGCGTTTCACCTTATGCGAGAGGAAGTCAATGAATTCTTCGAGGTCGCGAGGAAACTCGAGATCGTCGAGACGCTCGACGGACACTGCAGGCGTCTGGAAACCCTCGCAATCGCCACCGGCGAGCGATTGGGACTCTCGGGAGAGCAAATGGGAAGTGTCAGCTACGCAGCCTTCCTTCACGACATCGGCAAATCCAAGGTACCCAAGGAGATTCTGCAAAAGCCCGGAAAGCTCACAAAAGCCGAATGGGAACTCATGAAGCAGCATCCTACCTGTGGACGCGAGATTCTAGAAGAGAAGGACTTTTTGCAGGAGGTTGCGAAGGTCGTGGAGCAAACCCACGAACGCCCGGACGGCCAGGGATACCCAAAAGGACTGGTCGATAAAGAGATTCTCATCGAAGCCAAGATCATCGCCGCCGTCGATGCATTCGATGCCATCACCTCGAACCGCTCCTACCGCAAGGCCCGCAGCGTTGAGTTTGCACTCGAAGAGCTGCAACGGAATGTCGGCGCGCAGTTCGACGGGCAGGTTGTCGAAGCTCTCAGACAGGCTATCAAACAGCGGGGACACAGCATTGCGAAATCACATGAAGTCTTGGTCCCTGGTCAGGCCGTCCCTCTCGGACACAGAAGCGCCTTCTCGATGATTGCAGAACACATGCTGTCAGGACGCGTTTGCGAGCAGGTGTTGGACA
This sequence comes from uncultured Thermotogae bacterium, assembly GCA_964504085.1. Classification (GTDB taxonomy): domain Bacteria; phylum Bipolaricaulota; class Bipolaricaulia; order UBA7950; family UBA9294; genus CAZDDA01. Next base: position 4,543 of record CAZDDA010000081.1, read on the forward strand.
ACGTCGCAACAGCGGTCACCAAGACCATGCTCTTCGCCGAGGCGGGTGTTCTCCTTTTCGACCGGCCGTACGGTGGAGAAGCGGGGCAAACTATCTGGATCGACCGTGCCGGATTCTCTAGCCGCGAACGCGCCGAGACACTGGCATTGATCGGAGAGCCACTTTGTCCAGAAGATGCCAAGCGACTCTTCGATGAGGCATTCCGAGTTGGTCATTCATACATTCTTCAACCAGCTGACCTCCCAGACGCGATCTCCTGCCTGTTCGCTGCGAACTCAGCCGCCTTGCGCTCTTCAAGCAAGGACTGTTTCCTTGTCACTCCTTTGCGCGTTGGAGCTACCAAGATCATCGGCCTGATCATCGCCTCTGCAAGGAGTGGCACCTCAAAAAACCTGCCCCAAGACGTGCTCAGTTGGAGCGAATCGGTCGCGGGTTTTCTGTCTGCTGCAATTCTCGAAGACTCAGAGAAGCGCAAGCTCCGAAGTAGAGTAGAGAAGCTGAGCCAACTGGCGATTCGCGATCCGTTGACGCACCTCTACAATCGGCGCTTCCTCGATGAAGTGGTCAAACGGGAGGAGGCCCGGGCACGCCGATTGGGGAAGCCCATTTCGCTTCTCATGATCGATCTTGTCGCTTTCCGCGAGGTGAACAATCGCTTTGGTCACGTGGTTGGCGATCGGGTCCTAAAAAAGGCTGGTGTAGTTATGGAGAAACAACTCCGCAAAACCGATACCATCTTTCGCTACGGTGGAGATGAGTTTCTCGTCGTCATGCCGGAGGCGACCGAAGAGCAAGCCACAGAGATCGGCCGCCGCATCACACAGGCAGTCGGCACTTGCGATTTCGGTCTTTCATTGGTTCTCTTGCTGAAAACAGGCGTCGCTTCTTGGGATCCCAGAGGCCCCGATGGGTTCTCAAAGGCTCTCGAACGGGCCGACCACCGCCTCTATCAGAACGCTTCTTTCGCCGAAATCAGGGGAAGTTGAGCAGCCTGCTCTGCGGGTACGTCGAACTTGGTTCAGACAGACGGCCCCCCGATTGATGTGGCCGATTGGGGTTACTGCCTCCGGATCCCTGTGGATTCCATCACGTAGGAACGTGCTTCCTTGCAAGGGCGTACTGCAGTACACTACTGGTGATTATGATCGAGCTTCCTGAGGCAGTGACGCTTGCACGACAGATGAACGAAGCGCTTCCCGGGAAACGGATTGCCGCGGTGGTGATCGCTGAGAAACGGCCCAAATGGATGTTTCTCAATCTGTCGCCGCAGCAATACGCAGGGAAGCTCGTCGGTGTGCGCGTGAATGAAGTTACTTCAGATGGCAAGTGGATCTTCACGAAACTGGACACTGGAGAGATCTTCTTGCTCGGAGAGATGTTCGGGCGCATCCGCTACCACCGTTCCGAGGAGCTCCCGCCGAAGAAACACCACATGCTCGTCACGTTTGATGACGCATCGCAACTGTCAATCACAATCCATATGTGGGTGGGGATGCACCCAGGTCCTTACTCCCCAGAAGATAGAGGACCATCCCTACGCAGGCCATCGTGGGCCCTCCCCGATCGACAAGCAATTTACGTCCAAGCTTTTCAAGTCCACCCTCGATGCTTTCGGCAGGCGCGAGAACAAGCCGATCAAGGCGTTTCTCACCCACGAGGGAAACTTCTCCGGGATTGGAAACGGCTACCTGCAGGATATCCTCTTCCGAGCCCGACTCAGCCCCAAGCGGAAGGTGGCCGACATCGGGCAGGACGAGCAACAGAACCTCTATCACGCCATCGTCGATACGATGAACCAGGCAATCGAACTCGCGGGGAGAGATACCGAGCCGGACCTGTACGGAAATCCGGGCCGATACGTTCCGATCCTCGACAAGCGGGTCAAGGGCGAGCCCTGTCCTGAATGCGGTACACCGATCGAGAAGATCTCCTACCTTGGTGGCTCCTGCTACCAGTGCCCGTCCTGTCAGGGCTAGGTCTACAGCGTAGGAGCCACACCCTACGGCGGTGAATCGCGACCTGGAATCTCGACACATCGAGACTCCGCTTGCGAACATCCCAACATCTTTACATCCTGATCACTGTCGCTCCATGAACCCGATTTTGGGGGGTTGGCAAACGCACAAGGCGTGGGACGAGACGGTCACGGGCGTTTGTGACTTCGTAGCGTGGATTGTGAGCCAGCTGGCCGCTGGAGGTGTGCGGTGGAACTACCCCGATGAGCATCCGGATTGGTCGCTGGTTTGTTCTGTCGTGGCAGTCGGATACGAGAACAAGAGAGATTACTCCTCAACACTCAGCTTGATCTGGACGGTCAGGTTGTGATTCCGTATTCGCCAGCTTGCTTCTCGGAAGCGCGGCTATGCTCTCGAACACCTTTTCCGCAACTGCTTTGCTCGAGCCATCACGGGATTGCGTGAAGATGGGTAGGGTGTAAATTGAGCACAGCAAACGCAGATCCCAGCAAGTGTTTTCCAATCTATCCTCATCTATTGGGATCAAAACTACACAAGACACGGGCTGCAGAATGACGAACTCGGTGAGCTCAGCTTCCGCGGAGATTCCAATAGTCCGAATCTAGAAATACCTGCTTCGTCGAAATGGCCTTCCCAATGCCGCGGGTTTTCCCGTTTCTCTTCGGCTGATGAGAAGGGTAACCAGGATCATCAGATATGGAAACATCAAGAGGAATTGGTACGGTACAACGCGGATGTGTAGCGTTTGGAGTCCCACCTGAAGCGCATAGATCACCCCGTACAGAAGGCTCCCGAGCAGCACCAACGGAGAGTTCCATCGCCCAAAGATCACGATTGCTAGCGCTATCCAGCCACGACCCGCACTCATCCCGTGGGAGAACCATTTCGCGTCTGCCAGAACGAGATAGCTCCCGGCGAACCCCGCCATCATGGACCCGAACACCAGCGAGAAATACCGAACGCGGTACACGTTGATTCCAACACTCTCTGCGGTCTGAGGATTTTCCCCGCATGCTCTGATCCTCAAGCCTGTGTTGGTGCGGGACAGGAAAAAACTGAAAAGAGGGACGAGGGCAATTGCAGCGTACACGAGCGGGTTATGGCTAAACAGGACCTTGCCCAAAAAGGGCACATCGGAGAAGACGGGTATGTGGATGGGTTTGAAGCCAGACAGTGGCGAGATGATCGCCGAGCCGAAAAGCTTGCTGTATAAGAAGCTGGAGAGCCCTGTGCAAAGAATCGTTACCATCACTCCGGTGATGAGTTGATTTGCCCCGAGTCGGACCATTACGATTGCGAGGAAGACGCCAATAAACCCTCCCACAAGGAGCCCGGCCGCGAGCCCAAGGCCGGCACTTTGCGTGTTGTAGGCCACCCAGAAGCTGGAGAAAGCAGAAGCGAGGATAATGCCTTCCAGCCCTAGGTTGCGTACGCCTGACTTCTCAGTTACCGTCTCCCCGAGTGCAGTCAGAAGGAAGGGGATGGCAAGTCTAATTCCGCTTGATGCTACTGTAGTAACGAAGCTAAGCATTCTTTC
>CAZDDA010000081.1:8065-8878 GCA_964504085.1 uncultured Thermotogae bacterium
ACGGCTATGACGAGGACAACAATGGTCGCCTGGATCACCATGGATAAATACGAGGGGACTTTCATATCGTACTGCAAGGCGTCTCCTCCCACAGTGAGGGTGGCGAAGAGCAGGCCTGAGAGCAAGATCCCAACCGGTTTGAGCCTGCCGAGTAAGGCGACAGCGATTGCCGTGTATCCATACCCCGGTGAGAAGCCCGAGATCAATCTTCCGTGAACACCCATCAGTTCAACAATCGCTGCCAAGCCGGCAAAGCCGCCGCTCAGCAGTAGGGGCACAAAACTCGTTTTTGTCAGGCTAATCCCTCCGCAGCGAGCCGCCTCCGGGTTGATCCCAGTTGCGCGAAACTCGTACCCCCACTTGGTCCTCCACATCAGCACGTATACTGCGATTGCGGCGATGACCACCACCAATATTCCAACGCTGATCCGCGTCCCCGGGATAACAATCGGAAGGCGGCTGGCGACGGAGAATGGCCTGCTCTGTTCCAGGCCCGGAGTCACCGGGTCAGTGAGGGGCCCCCTCACAAGGTAGTCCACCAGCCAAAAAGCCACGTAGTTCAGCATCAGGGTGGTTATCACTTCGTCCACCCGATAGCGAGCACGTAACAGAGCCGGCACGAAGGCCCAAGCCATTCCGCCCATGAACGCGGCAAGAAACGCGACAGGTAATAGAACAGCCGTCGGCAACACGCCGAGATAGATCGCAACCAGCGCTCCGACTACTCCACCAGCATAGACCTGCCCCTCTCCACCGATATTGAGAACGCGTGCTCTGAAGGATATCAACAGCCCCAGCGCGATCAGCGTCAGC
>CAZDDA010000082.1:0-6328 GCA_964504085.1 uncultured Thermotogae bacterium
CGGGAACCAGCCACTCCGGATAGCCATCGTGATGGTGGTAGAGCAACGTCCGATCCTCCCCGTTTGTAATCTCGATTTGCGATCGTGTAGACATGATTACGAATGGGCGCGAAGGCATATAAAGGTATGTAGCGCGACAGTACGGGCGCCCGTTTCACTATCCTCGTTCTCCACGTCTTCTTGGGACACACTTGCGTTGTGCCAGCCGTGTCGTTCTGATTTGGCCAGATGCCTCACCTTCGTTAGACTTGGGTAGAAGGAACGGGGAAATGGGCGCGATGAGACTTCCCTGGTGCTACCCAAGTCGTATAGTTAAGTGAGCAGCATCCTGAGCGAGGAGGCGACCCGCCCTAGATGGCCGCGAGAGGAGTTCTCAACGCGTGATTGCACTCGACGATCAGGCCGTGGCATGCCGAAGCTGAAAAGCAGCAAAGCGTACGACCAATTCGAGCAGGTGATCCTCCGAAGCCACAACCTCGTCTCGCTGCATGCGTTTCTCGATGAGAAATTCGGCGCTGCAGATTACGCCCTGGACTTCTCAGATCTCTTGCGTGCTGCAGTTGTGCTCTCTGTGGCTGCGATGGACGCCTACTACACCGATGTCTTCGCCGAGAGGCTCGTACCGTTTCTGAAGAAGAACGGCGCCAACCGCAGGCTTGCCAAGCTTCTTGAGAGTGCAGGACTGGACGCGAAGGTGGCCCTAGAACTTCTTCCGATGAAGCGACCCTATCGGAGAATCCGCAAGCTCATCGAAAGCCACCTGGAGCGCCATGTGACCCAGCGGCTTGAAGTTGTCGACAAGCTCTTCCTCGCCTATGGAGTGGGCAACCTCTGCAGAAGGGCCGAGGCCAATCTTGGAAGGAAGCGACTATGCAGTGGGATCACGAAGCTGGTAGAACGAAGGCACTGCATCGCACACGAAGGTGACCTCAACCATCATGGGAACCTTATCTCGTTGGACCCGACGTGGGTTCGGAATCGGTTGAAGGATGTCCAGAGGTTCGTAGGAGAGTGCGATCTCATCCTTCGGAAGGAACTGGCGTAGGGGGATGGCGTGCCAGAAGAGAAGCAGTCAGCTGAGCTGATAACGCGGATTGAGACGACGAATGGCAACGAAGTCTCCGTCGAGGCTGCGGGTCGCCTCCTAATCGCTGAGGATGCCTTGCTAGATGACATCAAGAGACGCTTCGCCGCGGACAAGAACTTGGTCTGGAAGCTGAGCCCATTCAGAGAAGGATCCTTTGAGATTGTGGTGTGGCTGCTGGCGACAGCTGCACCGCTTCTCGGCGATGCGCCAGCACTGGCAGCGGCCTTCAGAGCGTTGAAGGAGTTCCTCTCGGTGAAGTGCTACCTTGGCGGCCGACGCTATTCGATCTCAGGGGGCAACGTCGTGGTGATTGAGAGCGGAGAGAGCATTGAGGTCTCTCCAACGGCGATTGCCCTCTTCGACCCAGAGAGCCGTGGTGCGCAGGCTTCAGAGAGGGCTTTCGCGGCCTTGCGGGAGGACAGATCAGTCTCCTCCGTGGGCATCTTCAGAAGCGGCGAGGAGCAACCGCTTGCCCGTGTTGAGCGGGAGAGCTTCGATGCGTTCCAAGTGCCGGACTCACTCAGAGAGACGAAGACGAAGACGATCAGGGCAGTCGTCGGGATTCGACGCCCCTCCTTCGAAGAGGATCTGGTCTGGGCGCTGTTCTATGCTGGGCAACGGATCCAAGCCAGAATGGCGGATGAAGCGTTCATGAATCGAGCAAGCAGCGGTGTAGAGTCCTTCAACCGGAATGATCATCTCGATGTGACACTGGAGATCCCTCAGGAGTGGAATAGCATTGATGAGGCTTGGGAGGACAGAAAGGCGGGGATCGTAATCACCAAAGTATGGGATCACATCCCACCTGACGAACAGCTGTCACTGGAGTCTGACGGGGTGCAGGTCAGTTAGGAGGGATCGTGGCTCGAAGCAAGAGAAGCGAAAAGGAGATCGAGGACTATCGGCATTCTCACGAAACTAGGAAGAACAACCCGCCAGCGAAGATTGCTGCCGAGGGTGTGGTTCCGCTTCTGCCGAAGGTCCAATACGCGTACAGCCCGAGGAGGTCTCCCGAGCTTCGATTCGATACGGACGGTCTACCAGATCACGTTAATGACCTACTCGAGGAAGCTGCGAGCCGACCACTTGAAGTCGAGGAGCTGACGCTTCTGCGCGATGCGCTGGCAGATCAGGAGCCGTGGCTGGAGTGGGCGGAGAAGCAGGAGCAACGGCGCCGCAGACTCTTCGAGGTCGATCCAGTCGCGCTTCACATGCATGAGCGCGTCAGCGCGCAAGCCATTCTGCGTGTTGCAGGTCGCCAGGACGCGCAACGGTCGCTGTTTGCCGATCCGGAACAGGAGTACCACGAGGCAGTCCAGTTCTATCAGCACGACATCGACTGGACGAACCGGTTGATCCTCGGTGACAGCCTTCAGGTGATGTCGTCACTCGCGCGACGAGAGGCCCTTGCGGGCAAGGTCCACATGGTCTACATGGACCCGCCGTACGGAATAAGCTACAGGAGCAACTTCCAGCAGCAGATAGGAAAGCGCGATGTCAAGGATCGCGAGGAGGATCTGACACGGGAACCTGAAACCATCAAGGCCTACCGCGATACATGGCATCTAGGCATACACTCCTACTTGACATACCTTCGAGACCGGCTTGCCGTAGTCAGAGAACTGCTGGCTGTCAGAGGAAGTCTGTTTGTGCAGATCAATGATCGCAATCTGCACCTTGTGCAAATGCTCCTTGATGAGGTCTTCGGGCATGCCAACTTCTGCGGGCTCATCGCATTCCGCACGACGGGTGGCCAGAGTACCGCCCTCATTTCGGTTTCGACGGACTTCCTTCTCTGGTATGCCCGCGACAAAGCCGCAGCCAGTGCCACGTACACGAACCCAACAGCAACGAAGTCCGGTGGCATTGAGGCTTCCAGTCAGTACACGTGGGCTCAACCGATGGATGGGGGGCCGGCAAGGCGCATGACCAGCGAAGAGGCAAGCAACGTTGACGCATTACTTGGAGAATACCGCATACTCAGTGCAGATAACTTGTACGGCCAGGGCGCCCCAAGCGACCCAGATGATCGTGTCTTCAGCTACCAAGGCAACGAGCTGAGTTGCCCTGCCAACAGCCACTGGAAGCCTGGTGTGTTGTCGGGCGGAATGAGGCGCCTTGAGAGGGCAGAGAGGCTGCTGTTACTTGGCAAGACGCTCAGGTACAAGCGGTTTGTGGATGACTACCCGGTGTACTTGCTTGACAACGTGTGGAACGATACAGCTCGGAGCGGGTTTGGGCGCAAGAAGCAGTTTGTGGTTGAGACAAATGAGAAGGTCATAGAGAGATGCATGCTCATGACAACCAAGCCAGGTGACCTGGTTGTCGATCCGACTTGTGGGAGCGGTACGACTGCGGCAGTCGCGGAGAAGTGGGGGCGTCGCTGGGTGACCATTGACACAAGCCGCGTCGCTGTGGCCATCGCTCGGCAGCGCCTGCTCACGGAGGCATTTGCCTACTTCAGGCTCCGCGATGTCTCATCCGGCCCGAGTGGTGGATTTGTATGCGGAACCATCCCGCATGTCACTATGAAGTCGATTGTTCAGAACCCGCACCTAGATGCGATCTTTGACAAGCACGAGCCTATCCTGAATGAACGACTTCAGGCCTGCAACGCGGCGCTCGACCAGGTGTCCGACGATCTACGAAAGGGCTTGAAGGAGAAGCTTCTCGGCAAGCAGAAGTCCGAGGGCAAGCGTTCAGTCACTGATGCCGATGAGCGCCGATGGAGTCTGCCTCTTGGAGGGGAGACCTGGGAGCATTGGGAAGTTCCATTCGACACGGATGCCGACTGGCCGGAGTCACTCAAGGAGGCGGTCAACGCGTATCGGCAGGCGAGGCAGGCGAAAATGGACGACGTGAATGCGTGCATCACCGAGAACGCCGATCAGGAGGAGCTTCTCGATAGACCCGAGGTTCGCAAAGACGTAGTTCGCGTCAGTGGTCCATTCACCGTGGAAGCGGTGCAGCCGCCCGAGATGTCATTGGGCGAGCCGACACTGACCGGCGTAGATGTCGAGGGTAGATTCGCTGGCGAACCAGAGTTCCTGGAGGAGCCGTTTGAGGTCCGATTGGCTGAGACCAGAGCAGACTACGAGGCCCAGAACCTTGACGCGTATCTGGAGCAGATGACTCGCCTTCTCCGCCAAGACGGGGTGACGTTCCCGAGCAACCGACACACCGCATTTGCCAGGCTAGAGCGGATCGAGTCGAGCGAACCTGGCATTCATGCCCACGGACGATGGAGTCCCGATGGCGAGGAGGAGCCTGATCCCGAAGGCCGGGCAAACGTTGCAGTGTCGTTCGGACCGCAATACGGGCCGGTCACGGCACAGATGGTCGAAGAGGTTGTCCGATCGGCGAACCGACTGGGCTATGACGATCTGGTCATCGCGGGATTCAGCTTCGATGGCCCTGCCCAGGCGGCCATAGAGGAAGTGCAAAGGCCGCATCTTCGCGTCCACCATGCGCACATCCGCCCGGATGTGAACCCAGGGATGAACGGTCTGCTGAAAGAGCAACCGGGCAGCCAGCTGTTCACTGTCTTCGGGCAGCCGAGAGCACGAGTCGACGGGCCGGGCAACAGCTGTGAGTACACCGTCACGATGGAGGGTGTCGACGTCTACGATCCTGTGGAGAATGTAGTGCGTTCGACCGGAGCGGACAAGGTAGCGGCGTGGTTCCTCGACGGCGACTACGACGGTCGAACGTTCTGCATCACGCAAGCGTTCTTCCCCGATCGATCTGCCTGGAAAAAGCTCGCCAGGGCGCTCAAGGGCGTCGTGGATGAGGATGCGTTTGAGGTATTCAGTGGGACCGCGTCTCTGCCATTCCCGCCAGGCAAGCACCGCCGGGTTGCGGTGAAGGTGATCGACCCTCGTGGCAATGAGGTCATGCGAATTCACGAGCTACCTCACCAGGAGAGCGACACATGACGACTCGCACGGACGCAGCTGGCGATGTCCCGATTCAGCCCATCGAAGAGGGCGCCATCCTCTGCAACCCCTATGAGGAGCCAACCGAACACTGGTGGTATGACCCTCAGTCCGGCGGAGCGAGCAAGCTCGAAGGGCGACGTCCCGCGGGGTACTGGTACAAGACGGAGCGGGTCAACCCCCAGAATCTTGCGCTCTTCGCGCAGGAAGAGCGCGATGATCTGACGCTGGTCAATCTCCTACGTGAGGATGTGACGCGATGGCGTGATTCGGGCTATCGCGGAGCATCACAGGTCACTCGGGAGCTTCTCCGGCATTGGTCAAGTCCCGACCTTCCGCGGCGCCTGTTCTTCTGCCAGAAGGAGGCTGTGGAGACGATCATCTACCTGGCGGAGCTCCGAATCCCCGGGATGTCGTCTCGTACCGGATTCAGGAACTTCGCCCTTGCGGATGCCGATCTCCAGGCGCTTCTCAGGGGCGACCAGCCGTCGTTTGCCGACCCGAATGCGGCGTTCTTCCCTCGACTGATCGATGCCCCAAGCGGCAGCGGCCTGCATCCGCTTCGCCGCCTTGGCTGCAAGATGGCCACCGGGTCAGGAAAGACCGTCGTCATGGCCATGCTGATCGCCTGGGCATTCTGCAACCGTGGATCCAATCCGAGTAGCCGCGAATATCCAAACGCTGTTCTCGTGTGTTGCCCAAACCTGACCGTCAAGGAACGCCTTCAGGTGTTGCGGCCTGAATCCAGTGAGAATTACTACGACGAGTTCGACATCGTGCCCGCCAGATACAGGACGCACCTTCAGAGCGGGAAGGTCCTCATTGAGAACTGGCACCGCTTCCTCCCGGAGTCTGAGCACAAAGAGGGGGATCAGTCGTACAGTGTCGTCGACAAGGGTCCGGAGACACCGCCGACGTTCGCTCGTCGTGTCCTCGGCGACCTCTACGAGCGCATGCCAATCATGGTGCTGAACGATGAGGGTCACCACTGTTGGCGGGGTGCACCATCAAGCGAAGACCTCGCAAAGGACGAGCAACAGGAACTCGAGGAGGAGGAAGACGAAGCAAGGGTTTGGCTGAATGGGCTTGACACACTCAATGTCTCGACGGCAGAACGCGATGGGATCGTCTTCTGCGTCGATCTATCGGCGACGCCGTTCTACATCAAAGGAAGCGGCTATCCCGAAGGGAGCCCCTTCCCATGGCTCGTATCCGATTTCGGCCTTGTTGATGCTATCGAGTCAGGCATAGTCAAGATCCCTCGGCTGCCTGTACGCGACACGACGGGGCGGCCGGATCCCAAATA
>CAZDDA010000082.1:6338-8804 GCA_964504085.1 uncultured Thermotogae bacterium
CTTCAAGCTCTGGCAGAACATCCGTGAAGGATGCTCTGCTGCTGAGATGGTCGGAGGCCGGAAGTCAGGGCGCCCCAAGCCCGAAGTCGTCTGGCGAGAGGCCGAGGGTGCCCTGATGCAGATCGCCGGGCAATGGGTTGAGAGGTACGAGTACGTTAGAGATGCCAAGCCAGGACAAGACACAATACCGCCCGCACTCATCGTAGTCTGCGACAACACTGAGATCGCGCAGTACTTCTTCGAACGAATCAGCGGCGAGCGCGAGGAAGTGCTCGCTACGCCGGAAGATGTCGAAGCCGTCTTGGGCGGGCCCGGCAGGCCCAAGAAGGGGCGCCGGACCAAGAGCGGCAAGAGGCAAACGCTCTATGGGCAAGGTCTCATCTTCCCGGAGTACTTCTCAAACACGGAGTCGACGAAACACACAATCCGCATTGACTCTAAGCTGCTGAAAGAGGCAGAGAGCGGAGGCGAGAAGGGGAAAGCGGCCGAGGATCTTCGCCGATTGGTCTCGACCGTAGGAAAACCCGGGCTGCCGGGAGAGCAAGTGCGGTGCGTTGTTGCTGTCGCCATGCTGAACGAAGGGTGGGATGCGAGCAACGTGACCAACATCCTGGGACTCAGGGCTTTCCGCAGCCAGCTTCTCTGCGAGCAGGTTGTCGGGCGCGGCCTGAGGCGGATGGACTACGACCCCGATCCCAGGACTGGGAAGCTGACTGAGGAACACGTGGATGTCTACGGGATCCCGTTCTCTGTTATCCCGTTTCGCGGACGGCCTGCTGAGAAGCGCGAGCCGGAAGACCGCCCGAAGAATCACGTCCGAGCACTGCCCGAGCGAAAGAACATGGAGATCCGGTTCCCGTATGTCGATGGGTACGTGTACGCGTTGCGACGGAACTCGATACGCTGCGACGTGCCAGGCATGGAGACTCTTCGGCTGGAGCCTGAACGAGAGCCAACAGCAACATTCGTCTTGCCCCCACTGGGATACAGTGAGGGAGCTCCAGCTCAGCATGGCAGTCCTATCCGGTTCGAGAAGCAAGACCGGACGACGTATTACGAACGCACACACATCGAGGCGATCAAGTTCCAGATTGCGCATGCGATTGTTTCGCACCTCGTAACACACGGTGGTAACAGCCCTGAATTGCGTGTGCTCCGGCTCCAATCTAGGCACCAGCTGTTTCCGCAAGTGCTGCGCGTTGTCGACGAGTACGTCAAGACGAAGGTCGACTTCCAGGGACAGCACCCGTGTGAGCTGGGGCTGGAGAAGTACGTATCGAGGATCCAGGAAAGGCTTCTCGATAGAATCCTTCCGGATGACATGGCAGGCGAAGCACCTCTCCTACCCGTGGTCAACCGCTACCATCCGTATGGCTCTTCTCGGAGCGTCGATTTCAAGACGACAAGGGCTTGCGTGGCAACCCAGGCAAGTCATGTGAATCAGGTGGTGCTCGACACCGAGTCCTGGGAGTCAAGCGCCGCCTTCTGGATTGAGGATGCCTGCAACGATGGAGCAGCCAGCTTCTATGTCCGGAATGATCACCTCGGACTAGCGATTCCGTACGAGTTCATGAAGATCGAGCATGTCTACTACCCGGACTTCATCGTACGCCTGCCAGATGAGTCGACGGTGCTGCTAGAGATGAAAGGGTACGAGGACGAGCAGACCAAGTCGAAACATGAGGCCGCGAAGCGCTGGGTTGACGCCGTCACCAACTGGGGCCGAATGGGAACGTGGCGGTTCCACGTGTGTAGGAACCCCAACGAACTCGGCGAGGAGCTTCGAAAGCACTCTTCACAGGCGTAGCCCTACGTCTGTCCGCCATACCGAGGACATACTTTTATACCTCTTCAGATCTAACGAAGAGCATGGCGTCGAGATCCGGCTATTCGAAGAGGAATCCTCCGAAGCGTGAGCACGTCGGTACAGGAGCGTTTGACGAAGCCCGTTCCAGTCCGGCTGCTATTGCTGAGCCCGTCAGCCAGCGTCCGACGTTCCTGGAGATTGTCGAGGCGACTCGCGCGTTCATTGGCGAGAACCTCGATGAGAAGCGCCTACGTAGGATCGCCCGCATGGAGGAGCTCGAAAGCCGGTGCGCGAAGCTTGAGCGCATGCTCGAAGACATCAACCCCTTCTGCGGAGACGACACCTGGATGAGACAGCGCGAGTCTCTCGAACGCCGCATCGCGGAGACACAGAAAGAGCGCTTCCGAGTCGAGCTAGATCTTCTGGAAGATCCCCTGGAGCGCGAGCTCTTCGAGCTCAAGAAACGCCTTCGGATGCTCGGAGAGGAGGCAGACTCGGATGGCTGACTTCTACGAGACGCTGCAGCGTCTCAGCTGGTCGCCTGAAGAGAAACGCAGACTCGCATGGCAGTACGAGACAGGCCAGCCGGAGGAGCGCAAGCTGCTGGAAGCTCATGTATGGGCTGAACACGAGAAGGAGTTCGGCGTGTTGCCCTATGA
>CAZDDA010000083.1:0-8734 GCA_964504085.1 uncultured Thermotogae bacterium
ACGAACACATTGGCGAAATCAATGGCAAGCATGGGTCGGTCGGTTGGGTGCCTATTTGGTACTCCTATCGGTCGTTGCCATTTCGCACCCTCCTTGTTTGGTACTGTGCTGCCGATGTTGCGTTGATTACCCCGCTGCGGGACGGGATGAATCTGGTTGCAAAGGAATTCATCGCGAGCAAGTGTGATGGCAAAGGGGTTTTAATTCTCAGCGAGGTGGCCGGGGCAGCAGAAGAGCTTTCGGAGGCCATCTTAGTCAATCCGAATGATCAAGAGGACATCGTGGCCGCTTTGAAAGAAGCACTCTCCATGCCGGAGCAGGAGCAGATTGCCCGTAACCGATTGATGCAGGACCGACTTGGCCGCCACAACGTAGTGAAATGGGCTGAGGAATTCATCAACGAACTGACCGCTGTCAAGAGCGTTCAATCCGAACTCGCTGCACACCGAGTAAACGCCAAGGTGAGAAGGGAGCTCATCAGGGATTTCCGCCGGAGCAAGGCGCGCTTGTGCCTGTTGGACTACGACGGGACCCTCGTGCCGCTTGTGAAAAGTCCAGAGGAAGCGAAGCCAGATGCTGAGCTTCTGAGCTTGCTTTGTGGCCTACTCCGCACCGAAAACACAGACCTTGTGATCATTAGCGGCAGGGACAAGACAACGTTGGGGGATTGGTTTGGCGATTTAAATATCGGGCTGATCGCAGAACATGGTGCATGGTCTAGAGCCCCGAAGGCAGAGTGGGAGACCATACAACCCCTTACGAGTCAGTGGAAACCGGAACTTAAGCCGATTCTCAGGCACTACGTGGATAGAACGCCGGGCTCCTTCGTTGAAGAGAAAGACTTTTCGCTGGTGTGGCACTATCGGCGAGTCGATCCAGCGCTGGCAGAACGACGACTTTCGGAGTTAAAGGATACCTTGCTGCAGCTTGCCGCTGCGTATAACCTCGCGGTGTTGGAGGGAAACAAAGTGATCGAAATCAAGAACTCCGGGGTTGACAAGGGTCAAGCTGCGCTGCGGTGGCTCGCCAAGGGAGAGTGGGAATTCATCTTGGCCGTTGGAGATGACCGGACCGACGAGGACCTATTTGGAGTTTTACCTCGACACGCCTACTCGATTCGCGTTGGCATAAGGACCTCTCAGGCCAGGTTTAATGTGGGCTCTCCGAGGGACGTGTGCACGCTCCTCCAGGAATTGAGGGCAGGGTAAGGATTCTTCCCAAGCATTACCGGAAATCATGTTTGACGTTGCCGAGGCGGGGAGCTTTCCAATCCGAGATCGTGGTGTAAAAGGCGGACGGTATCCGCAACCTCATCGGCAGGGATGCAGAAGGAGACGCTATCCTCAGTCGTAGCCTGAGCCACGGCGATTACTCGAACTCCGTGTTTTCCCAACGCCGCGAACACGTGAGAGGCAATGCCTGTCTTGTTCCAGCCGGGGACACCGATCACGGAGACAGTCGCCACTTTTTCCTTGGTCCCTAGGCTGCATCCGTTGTTCATTCTCTGGGACGTCTGCCCTCCGGAAGGGCCAGCAGGGACAGGGGCTTCTTGGGGCATCCACGGGGAGCGATCGGTAAATTCACGCGACAGGACCCTCAGACAGTGCGCCTGATCCTGTTCACGGACCACCAAGTTGAGGCTTTGCTCAGAGTACGACTGGGAGAACATCAGCACGGTTAGGCCGGCCTCACTGAGCCGCTGCAGCGCGCGAGTGGCCATTTGTAGTTTCCATGTCTCGTCTTGACTCCCCACGGTGATCAGGCTCAAGCCGGTGGCAGAGACTATAGCCGGCAACAGTTCGCGATCGGGTCTTGGCGTCTCGACGATCAAAGTGCCTGGATCAGTGGGGTTGAAACTGTTGAGGATGCGCAAGGGGATGCCGTTTGTGGTGACCGGACGGATCGTTCTGGGATGGAGGACCTCTGCACCGAACCGAGCAAGGTTGGTCGCTTCGGCGTAAGAGAGCTCTCTTAGTGTGCGCGCCTGAGGGACGATGTTGGGGTCAGCGGTGAGGATGCCGTCAACGTCTGTCCAAATCCACACCTCATCGGCGTCCAGTCCGGCGGCCACGATGGCGGCTGTATAATCACTGCCGTTGCGCCCGAGGGTTGTTGGGACTCCCTGTTCGGTCGCCGCGATGTAGCCGGTAATGACTGGGATCATCCCGTTTTGGATCAATGGCTTAACCCGCTGCTCCAGCCGCTGATGCGTTTGTCCCAGGAACGGTGTGGCCGCCCCGAATCCGTCATCGGTGATGATCAATTCAGTCGCGCGGACGACCTGTGCTCGGAGGCCGCGCTTTCGCAACACAGCCGCAAGAATGCTGGCCGTGAGTTGTTCTCCAAAGCATACCACGGCGTCATTGGCACGGGCGGTCAACTCGCCCAACACGGCGATACTACTGTAGAACCGTTCCAGCGCCCCCAGCCTTTCCTCAATGAAGGCACAGATTTCGTCCCTCTGTGGGCCGTCGTCCAGTAGGGTCTCTACCACGTCAAGATGCTCACGGTGTAGCCGGGTCTTGATCTCGCGGAATGCAGCCTCTTTGCCCTCTGCTGCAGCCCGCGCCCCAGCGATCAATCGGTCGGTCACGCCGTTCATCGCCGAGACAACGATGATGCTCTTCTTCAGATTGCGTTGTCCGGTGATGATATCGGCCACACCGGCAAGGCACTTCGCGTCTGCAACTGATGTGCCGCCGAACTTCTGTACGATCATCGGTTCCTCCCTGTGATCGAGCTACATCCCCGCCAGCGCCTGTTTGAGATCGGCGATGATATCGCGAGCGTCTTCGATGCCCACGGCATAGCGGACCAGGTTGTCCTCGATCCCTGCTTCACGACGCTCCTTGGGGTCCAGGGACACGAAGATCGCCTGTTGTTGGGCGATACTCTCAACCCCACCCAATGTAGGCGCGATGTATGGCAAGCGCAGGCCATCAATGAACTTGCTTGTCTTCTCCGCATCGCCATCGATCTCGAAGCTGACGACGCCGCCGAATCCGTTCATTTGGCGCCGGGCAATCTCGTGGTCGGGGTGACTGGAAAGGCCCGGGTAGTAGACACGGCGAACGAACGGGTGCTCCTCCAGGAATTGGGCAACCTGTAGCGTGCTCTCATTCTGGCGGCGAACGCGCAACTCGAGGGTCTTCATCCCGCGGAGCAGCAAATACGCGTCGTGGGGGCTGATCACGCCGCCCAGTACCCCCCGTGCCTCCTTGATCTTGGTCACGGTCTCGCGGGTACCGACGACGGCTCCGGCCAACAGGTCGTTGTGGCCGCCCAAGTACTTGGTCGCACTGTGGAGCACCAGATCCAGGCCAACCTCCAGTGGTCGCAGATTGATCGGCGTGGCGAAGGTGCTGTCAATCGCCGTCGTTATGCTGTGCTTCCTGGCGAGCTCGATCATTCTCGGTAGGTCCATCACACGTAGGTAGGGATTGGTCGGTGTCTCGGCAAAGATCAGGCGCGTGTGGGAATAAATTGCGCAGATCAGCTCGGCCGGCTACTCGGCCGGCACAAGGGTCACCTCGATTCCCCATCGGGGCAGGAAGTTGAGGGCAAGATCTCGTGTGCGGCGGTAGCAGTTGCGAACCATCACCACGTGATCGCCTGCGGATAGCAGGGCCAGTATCGTCGTCGTGATGGCGCACATCCCACTGGCGAACAGCAACGCCTGCTCCCCTCCTTCCAGGTCGGCAATCTTGCGCTCTGCTACGGTTTGTGTCGGGTTGCTGTAGCGGCCGTACTCCTCACGGTTCTCCGGATCGTTGGCCGCCTTACGGTGCATGTAATCAAGGATCTCTGTAGTGTTCTTGAAGGTGTAGGTTGAGGTCTGGACAATGGGGGTGGTGATCGCACCGTGGGGTTTGCGCCTCTCTTCTCCCGCGTGGACGGCTCTTGTTGAGACATGATCGGTCATGGCTGCCCTCCTTGGCTCCGCTTATTTCTTTGTGCTGCTCGCGTTCCTTTCTCGATCCAAAAAAAACAAAGACCACAGGAAATTCCTGCAGTCTGCATCCGCCGCCTTGTTCTCCAGCCCGGTTGGCTATCGGAACAAAGCGGTCACGACATCATCATGTAAGACACGCGGCAACGGGAATCGGAAAGGCCTGATAACTCATCACGCTTTCTCATCGTCCCATTTGCCACGCTCATGTTGGCACCACTATACAGGGTGTTTTGGCGTAAGTAAAGGGCAATCTGTTCGACAGGCGTGCCTTCTTTGCGAGTTCCGGCACAGAGTCGCGTATACTCTTCGCTCGCAAAAACGTGTTAGCGGCTCGGAGGCCGTCTGAAGGGAGAGGAAACATGTTGTTTGCGGAACGTACCGGTCATTTAAGGGAAGAGGGTGCCTACGTGGTGTTTGGCAAGGCCCAGCAATTGGAACGACAGGGCCGCGACATCATTCATCTGGAGATCGGTCAGCCCGATTTCGCTACGTTCTCCAATGTCGCCGCGGCAGGGATTTGTGCGATCAAGAACGGTAAGACCCGTTACACGCTTCCCGCGGGCCTGCTCGAACTGCGGCAGACCGTTGCCGAGACCGTCGGGAGTTCTCGAGGCACTGCGGCGGAACCCGAGGAAGTGATCATTGCACCGGGATCGAAGCTGCTTCTCTTCTTTCCCACTCTTGCGTTGGTCGGGCCCGGTGAGGAGGTCCTCTACCCAAATCCGGGATTTCCTACCTACGAGGCGATGATCCGATTGGCTGGCGGAAAGCCGGTGCCGGTTCCGCTGTGCGAGGAGAAAGGGTTCAGCCTCGACATTGAAGCCGCTGGCCAGCTGGTGAGTGACCGTACGCGCCTGATCATCCTCAATTCTCCCGGCAACCCCACCGGCGGCGTCATGCCGGTTTCCGACCTTGAGCACATTGCCGCTCTTGCCAGGAAACACGATTGCTGGGTCCTGTCAGATGAAATCTACTCGCGATTGGTCTACGACGGGTCGACGTTCACCAGCATTGCCAGTCTTCCTGGCATGAAATCGCGGACGATTCTCGTGGACGGGTTCTCCAAGACCTACGCCATGACCGGCTGGCGTCTCGGCTACGGCGTGATGCCGAAGGAGTTGGCCGGCCGGGTTTCTCTTCTGCTGACCCACTCCGTCGGCTGTACCGCCTCCTTCACCCAATACGCCGGGATCGAGGCGCTGTGCGGTCCCCAGGATCAAGTGGAACGCGTGCGGCAGGAGTACCAGAAACGCCGAGACGCCGTTGTTTCCGGATTGCAGGAGATCCCGGGAATCAGCTGCCAGACGCCGGGTGGCGCGTTCTACGCCTTTCCCAACGTGACAGCTTTAGGAAAGCCGGTCGAAGAACTGGCCGACTACCTGTTGGAGGAAGCCGGAGTGGCGGTTCTTCCCGGCACGGCATTCGGAAGCCTGGGGGAGGGGTACCTGCGCATCAGCTACGCCAATTCACTCTCCAATATCCAGCAGGCACTCGAACAGATCCGCCAAGCACTAGGCCGTCTGTCATAGGTGGCCCTTTGTTAGGGAAATCGTTTGGCTCAAGTAACCGTGGCAGTGACGGCTAGTGACCTTCTTGTGCCGGTGCAAGATCGGGCCAGGCGCGGACGATGTCCTCGGAGAGAACGGCGGGGCGACCGGTTTCTGAATCGACGAGCACGATACTGACTTCGGCTTCGCAACACAGCCTGTCGGTCGATTCCTGATGAATCGTCTGGCGCATCACGATCTTCCGGTTGCCGGTCTCGTCCACGCGTGTTGAGACGCACAGCGTGTCGCCCGCGCTGGTGGGGCGCCGGTAGGAAATCGAAAGGTGCGCGACCACGGGGAAGATGCCGAGGGCCGGAAAGCCGTCTTTGGGGCCGCGAGTGTCGAGATAGTCCCAACGGCCTTCTTCGAGAAACTCAAGATAGCGCGCGTGATTGACGTGACCGAAGCGGTCCTCGTGGTAGCCTCGTACCTTGATCTGCGTCACGAAGGTTGTCGGATCTCCCTTGCCTGCAAAAGTTTACGCGAGCTACTGTCCCATCGCACCTGTGACACTCGCGGGCTCCCTGTACCAACTTCCCGGATTGCAGGTCGAAACGAGCACCCCAACGTGAGGTGTGTCGGTAGTCTCTCCCTTGGTCCAGAAGCCTTCAGAGATGCCTCTCCGAACTTACGCCGAGTCTTGCCAGATGCTCGTGATAGCGGGGATCGTCCCTGACAGAATCGAGAAGCGGCTCCTGGAGGATGTAGAGATACCACGATGCGCGCTCGTCCCGTGCCCGGGCGAGCCATTCGAATCCCAGATCGTGTCGCCCCAGTAGGAAGTAGCCGATGGCCACGGCGGCGGAGTCCCGCTCCGGGTCGTCGACCATGTCAGCGAGCGTCGATTCGAGGGCGCCCTGCTCTCCCATCTCGCTTCGCACGTACCCGTGGAGGACTCGCTCAAGGCTCGCCTTCATGGAAGCCTCGTTCGCAGCTTCGATCACCAGGGCGTATGCATCGAGGGCCTTCTCGTATTGCTGGAGGTGCAGATACGCATTCCCGTAGCACATGTAGAGCGACCAGTCGCGCTTCTCCAGTCGCTCTGCCCTCCGGAGTTGCACCAGCGCTTCATCGTGGCGGCGGGCGAAGTCGAGGCAGTACCCGAGACTTCGCATCAATTTAGACGAAACAGGATCGATGTCGAGGGCCTCCCGATACGCATCGATCGCTGCGTCAAGCTCGCCGAGCATGAAAAGGTTCGCCGCCCTGTGATGACGGATTTCGACGTTCTGTGGCTCGGCTTCCATCGCTCGATCGAAGAGCGCCGCTGCGCTGCGAAGGTCGTGCCGGGCCAAGGCTTGAATCGCACCGAGCGTGCTGTAGGCTTCCCCTACCCCATCGTCGAGTGCGAGCGCGGCCTGTGCCTCCTTCTGCGCTCGCGCGATCCCCTCCTCGAAGGGCACAAGCCCGTGATGGGCGAGGAGCCAGTGGGTACTGGCAAGACTCGCACGCGCCTGAGCAAACTCCCCGTCGATCTTAAGCGCTCTCTCGAATGATTCGCGGGCCTTCTGCAGGGAGTCTTTGAAGCGCTTCTTGAGAAAGTACCGCCCTTCAAGATAGAGCCTGTAGGCCTCCGTGCTTCTCGTCTTAAGCGAGCCGGTTTTTGGGGGGAGCATCTGCCGGCAAAGAGCGGTTGTGACCTGCCTGGCGATGTCTGTCTGGATGGCGAACACGTCGTCGAGATCCCGATCGTACTTGTCGACCCAGATGTGCTCGTCGCTGTCCACGTCGATCAGCTGGGCGGTGATCCGCAGCGTGCTGTCGGCCTTGCGCACACTTCCCTCCAGCACCGTGCCCACCCTCAGTTCCCGCCCGATCTGCGGAACGGCCTTCTTGGCCCCCTTGTAGGTGAGGACCGACGTCTGGGCGACGACCTTCAACTCGCGGATCTTGGACAGGGAGTAGATCAGCTCCTCAGTCATCCCGTCGACGAAGTACTCGTCTGCGGGATCCGGGCAGAGGTTGACAAACGGCAAAACGGCGATCCTGAGCGGGTCGAACACGGTGGTCTCCCTCGGCAACTTCTTCTGTCGGATCTGTTCGTACAGCGCTTGCGTCTCCGATGAGGGCTCGACATCGAGACGCTCCTTCAGTGCGCATCTTCCGTCATTGAAGACTTCCATGGCGCGGGAATCCTCCCCGGCCGCGTAGTAGTACCGCATCAGCTGTCGGGTCGCGGATTCGCAAGTCGGCTGGGTTTTCAGTATCTGTCTGCAGGCAGTGATTGCGCGCGAGCAGTCCCCGAGCTGCGCGTGACACTCGGCGAGTTGAGAAAGGGTAGCCAGATACGCCCCCTGCCAGTGCTCTCGGGGGGTGAGCGACCACTCCTCGTAGCGGTCGGCCTCCAGGAATTCGCCGCGGTACAGCTGAATTGCTCGCTCGTAAGCCTCCACAGCAGGACGCCAATCTCCGCTCTCCTGCGCCCGTTCCGCGGCGCTGACGGCTTCCTGAAACGCCTCGGTATCCAGCCAGCACGGCGCGTTGCTGCTGAAGCAGTAACCCTCGCCAATGCGGAGGATATAGCGGGAATTGGCTCCTTTGCTGAGATGCGGCTCGAGCGCGCGGCGCAATTCGCTGATCCGCCCGCGCAGATTGCCGAACTTCTTTTGAGGGTCGCCGCCTCCGTACAGCAGCTCGATCAACTGATCCTGCGAGAAAACCCGACCGCGCTCGGTGAGGAGTATCTTGAGGAGCGTCTCGGTCTTTCGCCGTCTCCAAGCGGATGCAGGGACAGACTTTCCTTCCCGCAGGGCTTCGAACCGCCCCAAAAGCCTTATCTGAAGTGAGGAGGGATTCTCAGATTCCATTGCCACGCCTCCGAGATTGCCATCCAGCTTTCTCATTCTAGCAGATCCCGTGGATCAAATCGGAGCAAAAACGGAGCACGCGAGTGAGACACTCCTTTTATCTATAAGAAGAACACGAGAGGAGGTCGAAATGACCAAGAACACAGGGCGAAGCCGGAGAAGGGTCTGGCAGATGAAAGGGGCCAAGGTGGTCGGTATCGGGGTGTTGTGCGTAGGCCTGTTGGTCGTCCCTTCAGTATTCGCGGAAGCGGCATGGGAATCCCTGAATCCCGCTCCCGCTGAGTACTATCTTTCTGGAGTGTGGGGAACCTCAGGTAGCGACGTGTACGCGGTGGGAGAAGACGGGACGATCCTTCACTACGACGGCACGGAATGGGCGCCGATGTCAAGTGGGACCACGAGCAACCTCGAGGCAGTTTGGGGAACGG
>CAZDDA010000084.1:0-8657 GCA_964504085.1 uncultured Thermotogae bacterium
GGAACGGCGGATATCCTTGGCCGCGCGTACACAGGCATTGTAGTCCGGAATGACGCGTTGTGGTTCAATCCGGTTCTGCCGGAAGGAGTTGGCAGGCTGCACATGCACATTCGCTACCGCGGGCACGCACTGGAGATCGACATCACCAGAGATATGTTGCAGATAAGAGCTTTACCTTGCGCTGCCGGACCGGTCAAGATCGGCGTCAAGGATCAGGTCTCCGATCTCAAGATGGGGCAGATCCTGGAATTCGAATTGAATGGTTGACGCCAGCACACCCTAAGAATCAGGAGCTTGCTTTCCCGTCAGCGGTTGCTGACACGCGGCGGCACGAGCTAAGCGTGCTTCCACAAAAGCACCCTTTCAGACGGCTTCTGCAATCGTTGCGCAAGTCAGACACTCAGAGTCTGCCCGAAGCTCACCATTACTTGGGCTCGCCGAAGAAGCTATTGGAGATACACTCGTCCTGAGTTCTTCAAGCCTATATGTTGATCTTAGAAACCACTTGTTAATTTGCGTCTGCCCCCATCACTCCTGACACCATTGTAACTACATGTTTCCGCAAACCTGCCAGCGTTCCATATCGACTCTAACAGGACCGATGGGTTGGTTAGGGCACTTCTTTGCTGTGCCTCCTACTGCTCAATCTGGACGTTACTCGCTCCGGTCATTTGCTGAATCTCATTGGCTAGCCCAATTATGTCAACCGATCGCCAGTAACTCAGCTGTAGTTTGACCGTTACGACTTTTCTCTCCCGGTCGAACTCCCATGATAGCAGCTTCGTCCGAACACGATGCTTTGCGCAATGACGGCGTAAGGTTTTCTGAATGGCATCCTTGCTGTCCGGTGGGACTTCCAGCGCAAGAACACGTCGCGTCAGGCTTGGAATCCACTCCTCAATATAGGAGACTGCAAATAGGACTACGAAGCCGATGCCCGTCGCTCCGGCGGCAATCACATACAACCCCTGCCCAGCGGCAATTCCGATCCCGGCAACGAACCACACTGACGCAGCTGTTGTCAGACCACGGACCCAATCACCCTGTCGGATAATCGTTCCGGCACCAAGAAACCCAATTCCGGTAACAACTCCAGCGATCAGCCTCGCAATATCCAAGCTCACAGTCTTGCTGTCACTGCCTGTCAATCCCGAAGCGGCGAATGCCGCGCCGATGATCATGATCAGGGCTGAGCCACCGCCAACGAGGAGATGGGTGCGCAGACCTGCAGGTCTGCCATGAAATTCACGTTCGATCCCGATCACAGCACACAGCACAATCGCTAGCGCCATTCGGCCGAGCATTGTCAGCTCCAGCATGATTCACTCTCCAAGCAACTTATCGGAAGACAAGGGTTTTCCCCGCAATTGCAGCCGCGGTAGCCGTGTTTCCGAAGCCACCTTGTGATCACAGGGTGCCTCCATGCTCCTTGAGCGAAGGCGCTCCTTTTCATCTTGCTAGCCACGACCTGCAGCCCAAATACGAAGCGATCTCATCAATTGGCTTGCCTCTTCGAACGTCGGCGTCACTGGCTCCCCCTGAAGCGCCTCGGTGCCACGCGTTTCTCCGAATACCTTCAACAGTATGTCGCGAAGTTGAAGGGTAGCAATTCTGGCCTTCTCCGTATCCTGCTCGGACTCCAGCCACTTCAGTGCATCTGCTATAAGGACTGTGGTCTTCTGAAAGAGACGATAGCCCTCCACCTGCGAGATGGTCTTGATCACCGTCTTGACAACTTCAACCGTATCCTTCTGTGACCTGTTTGTTTTCATGTCCATTTCCTTTGATCCCTAACCCCTCTTGGGCAATCGGACTTCAACTCCTTCTAATCGCGAAATACTGACGATTTCCTAAGCAGAAACTAGAATCTGGTCAGTCACGCCTGTCCCTTTCCCATCTGCAAGCTTCATGGACTTCCCCCCTGGCAAGAAGCTCCGTCCTTGATTCTCGATTGTTGCCGATTCCTAAGAACCCACTCCCATTTCCCTAAACCTAGTCGCCATTCGCATCCAAAGCGATCTCCCTGCTGAGAATGCGAAATCATACTTTGTCACGTATATTCGCAGCTTGATCAATCATGAACCCAGTAGAAAACGGTAACTTTGCTTGTTCCGAGCCCGAGTGTTCACCAGCCGTACAGAAACCGGCACAGTTCGCTTGAACAGTCCATGCAGCTAAGCTAGCACTCCCTTCCTCGCGGTCATCCCTCATTCTCTGCTTTCATTATTTTCCGAATGCTGAAGCGTTTTTCGAGCTTTTCTATCCTCTCAGTAATCCCACCGTACTCGAGGTCGGCATAGGGCAGCATAGCCGCCCCAGAGAAGCCCTGGGCGCGGATGTCATGAGCCTTCTGCGCGACCTTCTCCCGCACCCAGTCCCAGTAAGGATGGTCAAACACGTCCATGGGTTCGGTGAGCTGGCCATCGTGCACGGAGAACGCGAGGCAGGTGACGATCGGCGGACCATCAAAGAAGGAGACTCCAGTGCCTGCCTTGACTGGCATCAAAGGACCGGTGTGGCTCCCGCGCATGAACCCGGCGACAAGATGCCCGATCTCATATGGAGCAAGAATTTCGCCGGTCGCTGGGAAGTTCTTCTGAGTACGAATCAGCATGGTCGGATCATCTTTGCCGACGTATTTCCCCGCGATGTTTCGCAATCTTGTCGTGCTGCAGGCAACACCTTGTTCACCATCGACACGTGACCTAATTGACTCCACGACGAAACGACCGTTGTCGCGCAACAAAGAAGCAAGGTCGTAGATCTCTTCTGGAGTTGAAAGCTCTATGATACGGTCCTCATCCGCATACTCGACATCCATTACAGTGAAGGTGAACCCCTTTCCCACTGCTGGAGACAGGATGAGACCGGCGTTGTACATCGGGTCAGTGAAGGCTAAGTAGAGCGGGAGATTGTAGGCGCCGGGTTCGGTTTTGTCCGCGGCGAAGAGAAGGAAGGGCTCATTCAACCTCTCCTCGAAAGAAATCTCTGCAACTGCTGGACCCAAACCGCGCACATTCCCGGAGAACGCGTCCTCAAGAAGATCTTGGCCTGCGCCATATAGGCCTTGCTTCTCAGCTACTGCGGTCCCGGCTTGAAGCGCGTCCCACGCTAACCGGTGGATTGCCTCGTTTTTCACTCCTTTCCCATGAGTCGTCAGGATGGCAATATCATCCCCTGTATGGCCAACAAAGTAGTCGTAAACCAGCCCTTTTCCTTTATCTGTTACATATGCTTCCACCTCCGCAAGAAGCTTTGTGCTGGGGCAAAGATGTCCCCCAATGCCTCCTACGTCGGCTTTTATCGCTGTCAATGTGATCTTCATTTGTATCTACCTCCAAAAGCACGCTGTGAGTTACGCGTGCGAGATTAGCATCAGCGCAGCTTCTTGGCCTATCTAACGATCAACATGGAAGAACAAGACAATGCCCGTGCGCTTGGCTTTTGCAGTCCTAGCAATTCCCCAGTTCGTGAAGAAAAGCGCACAGCTCGCTTGAAGACTCCATGGCAAAACGGGAATGAGACGGGGCCATCCCTACTCTCACAGAATAAGCGGCGTGCGGTAGCACTCGAAACGTGTCTTCGTCAGTAGCGTCATCCCCAGCCGCAAAGATGAAATCCCAGTTCTGCTTCGAGAGCCAGTGCTGAGCAACTCTCCCCTTGTTGACTCCAGCGTGCTTGACTTCCAGAAACCGGTTCCCCTCAAGGATTCCAAGCGGTCTGTTCGCCAGCAGCGGGCCAAGATCTTCCTTCAGTTCTCCTTCTCGAACCTCACCGAACGCTTCGTCGGCTTTTCGGTAGTGCCATACAAGCGAGAACTCCTTTTCTTCGAGTGATGACCCTGCCGTTCGACTCACATATAGCTCAAGCAGTGGTCGGACATCGGCTTTCCAGTTGTTGGTCAATGGCTCGATCATCTCCCATTGCTTGCCGGATTCCTTGATCCAAACCCCATGCTCAGCGACCAAACCAACTCCCATGTCGCCAAACCACCTTTCCAGAGTTTCTTTGTCACGACCACTTATGATAACCACCGTGTTTCCGGGAGCATTTGTCAGCGTCTTGAGCAGCTGAAGAAGTTCTTCATTTGGCCGAGCTTCTTGTGGCTCAAGGGCGAAGGGAACCAGCGTTCCATCGTAGTCGAGCAGGAGAAGCCGTGCCTCACTCCTACGATAGGCTCCGAACAGCTCGTCCTTCGCCTCAGGGGTGAGTTTCTTGGCCGCAAACTGACCCTGCGTTTGTATGATCAAATCCAGGCTGTCGATGAAATCCTCTGCCCACCGAACAACGTCGTACCGTTTCATGCGCTCCTGCATCAGGGATACCCTTTTGCGCCGTTCGCTAACGGGCATCTCCAGAGCGTCCCTAATTGCCTGCACAATTTCCATCTGGTTATTGGGGTTTACTCTGAGCGCCTCTCGCAGTTCCTGAGCCGCGCCTGCCAGCTCACTCAGGATCAAGACTCCATTCCCGTCGGCCTTTGTTGCAAGAAACTCCTTGGCAATCAAGTTCATTCCGTCTCTCACTGGGGTGAGAAGGGCAACATCTGCCAAGCGATACAGGGCCATCAGCATGCTCTCTGGTAAGAACCGGAACAGATACCATACAGGCATCCACTCAAGAGATCCATATTTCCCATTGACCCGCCCGACCAGCTCATCCAAGCGACGTTTCAGCAATTGGTATTGCGTGATTCCTGCACGAGAGGCGATCGCTTTTAGTACAAACGTGACTTTGCCTCTGTATTCCGGGTACTTGTCCAAGAAGAGGTCGTATGCCTCCAGACGTTGAATCAAGCCCTTTGTGTAATCCAACCGATCTAAGGATAGGATGAGTTTGCGATTTCCAATCTGATCACGAATCCGTTCCATTTCCTGTTGGGTCTCTGATTCGTCCGATGCCTTGGAAAAGCGCTTGTAATCTATTCCCATGGGAAAGGCATCTACCTTAACCAGGCGTTCTCCCGCAGCGATTACTAGCTTGCCGGCGGCGATTTGCCCAAATCCCAGCAGCCTGCGAACGCTGGTTATGAAATGCCGGACGTAGTCGTAGGTGTGAAAACCAATGAGGTCAGAGCCCAGGAGCCCTTGCAATAGCTCCTCCCGCCAGGGAAGTAGGCGGAAGATCTCAGAGGAAGGGAAAGGAATATGCAAGAAGAAGCCGATTTTCGCCTTCGGAAGCTGTTCACGAAGCAGCCTTGGAAGAAGCAGAAGTTGGTAATCTTGGACCCAGATCGTGTCTTCTGGAGAGGCAATCTCCACTGTTGCATCGCGAAATATCTCGTTGACCTGCCTGTAGGCGTCCCAATACGCGTCTCTGTACTGCGTGTACAGGGGGAAGTAGTGAAAAAGAGGCCAAATCGTCCTGTTGCAGAATCCATTGTAGTAGCTGTCCACCTGTCGTTGAGAAAGAAAGACCGGGTGACAGTTCTCCTTGCTCAACTGCTTATTGATCTCACTCTTCTCTTTCGCAGATAGCGTTCCAGAGGGAAGTCCCGGCCAGCCCACCCATACGCTTTCGCGTGACTTGTAGAATGACCCAAGACCAGTTGCCAAGCCTCCCACGCTTGGAGTCACCACAAGCTTACCACCTGAACGCTCAATGGTGATTGGTAGTCTGTTGGAAACAATGATGAGCCTAGCCAAGACTATCCCCTCTTAATTCCAGATTGTAACCGAAATACCGACCAACGCAACTTTGTGCATATGCTCGCGTAGTAGATGTTAAACTACAATGAATGAGATGGTATAATGATAGCATATGGATATCGTCAGCATCCTGTTGCAATCGTGTTTTTGCAGGGGTGCCCCATGCACGAGCACGTCTCATCCTTATAATAGAACGCAGGAGGCTATGGATGTACGAGCGCATCTTCAAGGCATACGATGTTCGTGGGCTCTACCCGGATGAGCTTAACGAAACTGCGAGCCAGCGCATCGGTTTTGCTTTCGCCAAGAGTGGTCTTGTTGACATGGGCACGAAAAGCGTCGTGGTTGGCAGGGACATGCGAGAAAGCTCAGACGTGTTATTCGGAGCTCTTGTCGAAGGACTGAACGCAGGTGGTATGCCCGTAATCGACATCGGTCTGTGCACCACACCCATGCTCTACTTCGCTGTCAATGCTCTTGACGCTGCAGGTGGAATCATGATCACGGCTTCCCACAACCCACAAGGCTACAACGGCTTCAAATTCGTTCGCGAAGACGCTATTCCCATTAGCGCCGAGACAGGACTGGAG
Source organism: uncultured Thermotogae bacterium (assembly GCA_964504085.1). Lineage (GTDB taxonomy): Bacteria > Bipolaricaulota > Bipolaricaulia > UBA7950 > UBA9294 > CAZDDA01. The sequence goes on from CAZDDA010000084.1 coordinate 6,239, forward strand.
AGGATCCATAGAATGACGTCTGAGAAGTCTTTACCGCTGGTTGGAGACAGACAAGTCGTTATCAAGGATATCCGAGACGAGTACCGCGATTTCTTCGCGCAGAGATTCTCCATTGAGCTTGGTTGCAGAGCGGTCATCGATACAGGGAATGGAATGGCCGGATCGATCTTACCTGCGGTTCTTGAGACACAGCGGATACCGTATCGTTCCTTGTATTTCGAGCCCAACGGACGTTTTCCCCATCACGAAGCCAACCCATTGAAAGAAGAGAACCTTCAGGATCTGCGGAATACCATGCGACAAGAACCGAATTCCATCGGAGTCGCTTTTGATGGCGATGGTGACAGAGTAGCTTTATTGGACGAAGATGGCAATGCGGTTCGAGGAGACCTGCTTACTGCCTTGATTGCGAAGAAGCTCCTTGAAGAGAAGGGGCCCGGAACAATCCTCTACGATCTGCGCTCAAGCAAGATAGTCCCCGAGGTCATTCGTGCTCATGGCGGCCAACCAGTCATCTCTCGCGTGGGGCACTCCTTCATCAAGGCCTTGATGAGAAGAGAAAAGGCGTTGTTTGCTGGCGAACTCTCCTTCCACTTCTATTTCTCCGATTTCTTCTACTGTGAGAGTGGAATCTTCGCCATGCTAACGGTGTTTAAGATCCTGGCGAATTCGGGAGAAAGCCTTGCTTCGATGGTCGCTCCCCTTGCTAAGTACGCTCATTCCGGCGAGATCAACTTCGCTGTCAAGGACAAGGGGCACGTCATGGAAGAAGTGAAACGGCAATATGCAGGCGGGAGGGTTCTGAACTTGGACGGATTGTCCTTGGAATATGACAATTGGTGGTTCAACCTACGCCCGTCCAACACAGAGCCCTTGCTGCGACTGAACTTGGAAGCTGACACAGAGGAACTCATGCAGAAAAGAGCCGCCGAACTGAAGGAACTGATTACGAAAGCGGGGTGAAGCAATGAGAACAATCATACTTGCTGGAGGCTTTGCGACACGCCTTCAACCGATTACACTTGACCGACCCAAACCGCTGCTCCCAGTCGCTGGAAAACCGATTATCGATTACATTCTGGCGAGTGGCCCGTTCCCGAGCCGTCCGATCATCTCCACAAATCGCCGCTTCGTTCGCCAGTTTGAAACCTGGCGCGGCCAGTCGGGATGGGACGTAGAGCTGGCGGTAGAAGAGACTACGAGCGAGCAGGAGAAGCTGGGTACAGTGGGAGCAATTGCCTTCCTCATCGAAAGACAGAAGATTGACGAAGACCTCTTGGTTGTAGCTGGAGATAACATCTTCGAGTTCTCTATCGAGCAGCTCCTTTCTGTATATCAAGGGAAGCCGACCATCGCCTTGTTCGATCTCAAGGACCCCGCAGTGGTCCAAGGCAGATACGGCGTAATCATAGTGCAAAATGGCAAGATCGTAGACTTCCAGGAGAAACCACAACAGCCGAAGAGCACACTGGCAAGCACCGCGTGCTATGTGTACCCGCGGCAAGTACTACCTCTTTTCAACGAATTCTTCAGCAAATCAGAAGCCGGGAAGGACGCACCCGGGTACTTCAATGAATGGCTATTGAAAGAGAAGGGTTGGGAAATTGATCCGTTCATCTTCGAAACAGGTTGGTACGACATCGGGGATCGTGCGTCCTATATCAAGGCCCATCAATACTACGGCAATTGCGAGACGTGGCAAGGGAGAAACGTGGTCATTGAGGATTCAACAGTCAACAACAGCGTCATTCTTGACAATACAAGGATTCTCGGAGCCTCGATTGCGGGCTGTGTCATCGATCGTGATTGCGATGTGCAGGGAGTGGTTTTGGAGGACTGCCTTGTGGGCGGAGGTGGCAGAATCAGAAGATCGCCTTGAGATAGGCGTAGATGCTTGGTAGTCTCCTCTTGGTACTTCAACCAGCTCACTGGAACTGTGCGTCATCCCCTCTGAGTATTCTGCTTGCAACGATCTACTCCTTACGAAAGAGATGCCGGCTGCGAATGCTGCTTCTTCCCTGATTGCATGGAATACATCAGAGCGCACACCCCCACTGCTTCATTCCTCCTTGCTTGGAAAGGAAAAAGCCTCACGGTGTCCTCGAAGTCGAGTCAACTGCAGCGGCTGATTACACAACCCTGGTAGCCTACCTGAGTATTCGCTATTCCACACTTGGAATGATCACTTCAACCATCACCTTCTGGCTGAGGTACGGTAAGAACTGGAATCGGAGCGAGTCGCACTACCTTCTCCGCAACAACCGAGTAGAGTCCCGGCATGTGGTGTATTGAGGACTCAGACAGGGACGTCTTGAAGAAGCGACCATCGCTACCATCTTCGGGAATCACAAACAACGCCGACCGACATCGGCACCGAGGAGGAAGCGATGGTCAAAGACAGGGTAGGAAGTCTGGGCTG
>CAZDDA010000085.1:0-8515 GCA_964504085.1 uncultured Thermotogae bacterium
CCATTCCAGAAGATCGCCGAGCATATCCAGTACATTAACGACAAGAAGACCACCGCGATGTTCGCCAAGGTCGATCTGAAACTGCAGGAGGGCGCGGCGTCGTTTGTCGACTCCCACACGGTCGAGGTTGGGGGCAAACACTACACGGCCAAGCGGATCTTCATCTGCACCGGTACGAAGCCCTGCGTACCGCCGATCCCCGGGATCGATGAGGTCGAGTTCTTGACAAACGAGAATCTGTTTTCGCTGGACGAGATTCCGAAGAGCATGGTCATCATCGGCGGGGGGGCGATCGGCTCGGAGATGGCCCAGGCGTTCAGCCGGTTAGGGTGCAAGGCCACGATCGTGCACGCGGATTCGCATCTACTCCCGCACGGCGATCCCGACGCCGGCAAGCTGCTAAAGAGGGTCTTTGCCGATGAAGGCATCGAGGTGTACAACGGCCGCACGATCACCCAAATCCGTCGCGAAAACGGGAACATCGTCGTCCAGGCGGATCGCGGCGAGAGGCTAGCCGGAGAAAGGCTCCTCGTTGCGGCGGGACGAGACCACGACTTCAGGCAGCTGCACCTGGAGAATGCCGGCGTGGACTACGACAAAAGCGGAATCAAGATCAACAAGTGCCTACGGACAAGTCAACGACACATCTACGCGCCGGGTGACTGCAACGGAAGCTTCTTGTTCACCCACGCAGCGATGCACCAGGGGATGATCGCCCTGATGAACGCGATGATGCCGGGGTCTTGGGGGCTCGATTATCGCAAGTACGTTGTCCCGTGGACGGTGTTCACCGAGCCACAGGTCGCTCACGTCGGGATGCTGGAACGGGACCTCAAGGCCAAGGGCATCCCCTACGAGACCCTCGAAGAGCGCTACGAGGACTACGGCGCCGCGATTGCTGAAGGCACCGCAATCGGCTCGGTGCAGGCCTACGCCTCCAAGACCGGCCGGATCTACGGCGCACGGATCATCGGCGAGGGAGCCGGGGAGATGATCGGCGAGTGGGGTCTGGCGATCCAGAACAAGCTTCGCATGCACAAAATCATGTTCCTCCAGCACAGTTTCCCTACGATGTCCTTCCTCAGCAAACGGGTCTCGGAGGGCTGGATGATGAACCGCATGAAAAGTCGCCTGCTCAAGCGGCTGATCCGTTTCATGTTCTAAAACCGATCGAGGAAGAGCATGAGGGCCACCGGTGTTGCTCGGCAGAGCAGCTCACCGTCCGCCGCCCGACTACTCCCGCAAATTCCTCTTGATGGGGGCCCCTATCCGGCCTCGGCCACCCTCTTTGCTTTGCCTTCACTGCGGGGGATGCTCCCCGGTGGGACAACCTCCACGTTTGCATGGACACTTGAGCATGGCGCGATAGGTTAGGGGACGCCGTAAACGGGCATACACACTGGCCCCTGCCGGACAACGAGACTGCAACGCATGCAATCTCTTGCGTGCGTTGACAAAGACAGCCTAAAGCGTCTCCTCCATAATGGACAGATAAAACGGCGTGGCTTGGGCTCTGTCCTTCAGGCTCTCTGTGTCCATCAGCGTGATTTGACTCTGGGACGTGGCGATGAGGCGGCGTTCGCGAAACCGCTTGAGCGCACGCATCAGGGTTTCGATGGATACCCCAAGCATATCAGCCATGGTCTGCCGGGAAATCGGCAAATCGAGCACAATGCCGTCGCGCTTCACATCCCCATATTTGTTGGCCAAGGCGATCAAAAGAAAGGCCAGGTTGCGATCGATCGATTCGACCGCGTCGCGGGTGAGCTTGAATTCCAGCATGATTACCTCACGGGACAGCCAACGGCACAGATCAATATATAGGGCGGAATGTGCTTTGCTGAACGCGAGGATGTTCGACCGCTCAAACAAAAACAGCGTTGAATCGGTGAGTGCTTTGGCATATCGAACGTTGATCGGCTCTCGCTCCAGAAAGACCGCTTCCGCACCGAACATCTCCCCCGGCCCGACGAGTCGGAGAACGCGCTTGTCCTTGCCTTTGCTGGCGTATTTGCCGACGGAGAGGAGCCCCGTTTGAATGATGTACACCCCGGCGGCGTAGGACCCTTCCTGAACAATCAGTTCTCCCTCGCCATACTGAACCGGGAACGACAGTCGCCCCAGCTCCTCCAGGTCTTTTTCCCCAAGCGAAGGGAAAACACTCTTGAGGAATGCATTCTTATTCATCGAATCCACACCAGCTTTGGATACGCCGCCATGATAAGCCCCATCCAGTCCCGTTCAAAACAGCAAGAAAGACAAAAGGGTCCGTCGCCTCTCACGAAAGACCCTCTGCCGATCCCTGAACCTTATGAGCTGTAGTCCTCTAGACCCACCCACGCAGTCGCATCACCTCTGCCACCCGCTGTACAGAAACCATGTACGCCGCTGTCCGGTTGTCGACCTTGTTTTCCTCTGCCATCCTGTGTACGTCATTAAACGCTTGGGTCATCTTGTCCTTCAAGCGGTCGTGAACCTCTTTCAAGGTCCAGTAGAATCCACCGATGTTCTGTACCCACTCGAAGTAGGAGACCGTCACCCCTCCTGCATTGCACAAGAAATCGGGGATCACGTACTGACCGTTTGTATACAGGATCTCATCTGCCTCCGGAGTGGTGGGACCATTGGCCGCTTCGGCAATGATCTTCGCCTTAACCGCCGAGGCGTTGTCCTGGGTAATCACGTTCTCGATCGCTGCCGGAATCAGTACGTCGACGTCCAGTTCCAGGATCTCCTGATTGGTGATCGCCTTGCAGCCGGCAAGTCCAGACACCGAGCCGGTGTCCTTCTTGTGTTGGAAGGCAGCCTCGGGATCGATGCCTGCATCGGAATACGCTCCACCTCGGGAGTCGGTAAGCGCCACGACCGTGCTTCCGGCAAGCTCCTCCATCAGATTGGCGGCAAAGTACCCGGCATTTCCGTACCCCTGAACGGCCACACTCGCGCCCTTGAGGTTAATACCCAGCACTTTTGCTGCCTCAAGGATGGTGTAGACCGTTCCCCGGGCCGTTGCGTCTCCGCGGCCAAGAGACCCTCCCAGCGGTATCGGCTTGCCCGTGATGACTCCCGGCACGTTGTAGCCGGTGATCTTTGAGTACTCGTCCATCATCCACGCCATGATCTGGGGCGTCGTATAAACGTCGGGGGCCGGGATGTCCTTCTCCGGGCCGATGAATCGACCGATGGCGCGGATGTAGCCGCGAGCGATCCGCTCCAGCTCTCCCACAGAGAGCTCCTTGGGGTTGCAGACCACACCACCCTTGCTCCCCCCATAGGGAATGTCGACAACGGCGCACTTCCACGTCATCCAGGCGGCCAGTGCCTTCACGGTGTCCATGGTTTCATCGGGATGGAAACGAAGCCCGCCTTTCGTGGGGCCGCGGGCATCGTTGTACTGCACACGGTATCCGGTGAAGACCCTGGTCGTTCCGTCGTCCATGCGGACAGGGAAGTGGACCTCGAGCGTTCGCATCGGCTCGCGCAGAAGCCCGTGTACCTGGGGATCAAGGTTGAGCTTCGCTGCCGATTTGTCCAGTTGTTTCTGCGAAATCTTGAATGGGTTCAGCGTTGGCACATCAGCCATATTGACAAACCTCCAAAAAGTGTATGGGAGATCACCCAGCCAAGGCAAGGGCAGGCACCCTTCCCTTGAAAGAGCGCCCAGATTATACCGATGGATTCAATCACTGCAATCATATGCACGCTCAGGTTTCACCTGTCATAGTTGGGCGATGATTCCGAGCAACAGCCGTCGCATTTCCTCGGCTTTGCGACGGGTGGTATCGATCACTTCCTCGTGAGATAGGCGTGCTTCGGGATTCACCCCGGACGCAAGATTTGTGGCACAAGAGATCCCCAATACTTCCAGCCCGGCGTGAACCGCAACGATCACCTCAGGCACGGTCGACATGCCAACCAGATCGGCGCCCAGCGCACGAAAGGCACGAATCTCGGCGGGTGTTTCGTAGGACGGGCCGAGGGTGGCGAGATACACCCCCTCCTTGAGGTCAATCCCTTCTTCAGCCGCCACCTTCTTCGCCAACGACCGCAGACGAGGACTGTAGGCAAAAGACATGTCGGAAAACCGGGGCCCAAGTCGTTCCAGGTTCGGTCCGCAAAGCGGATTTTGTCCCAACATATTGATGTGATCGGAGATTAACACCAGATCTCCCGCAGCGAATTCGGGATTGATCGCGCCGGAGGCATTGGTGACCAACAGCGTCTTTACACCGATGAGAGCGTACAAGCGGATGGCAAAGGTCACCTCATCGAGACGGTAGCCCTCGTAGGTGTGAATGCGGCCACGTTGCACGAGCACCGGCCTGCCGTGAATGTCGCCCACCCAGAACTCGCCCGCGTGGCCGGCAACCGTGGGAAGCGGAACCCCGGGGATCTCCGCCCACGGAATCCGCACCCCACCCTCCGGGACGCCAAACGCATCGGAAAGCCCTGAACCAAGGACCAACGCGAGCGTCGGCTCCACAGGCAGACGCTCGCGCAGCGCCGCTGCTGCCTTGTCCACTGGTTCCAGCCTGGTATCGGTCATCGATCCTCCTTGTCTAGCGAAGCATAAGGACGTCCATTGCGTCTTCGATCGTGCGAATGGGGACCAGCTCGATCTTTGGCGTTGACGGAAGTTTAGACACTTCAGGGACGATCGCCTGGTGGTATCCGAGCTTCGCTGCCTCCTTGATCCGCTCACGCAGCTTTCTCACTCCTCGCACCTCTCCCGACAGGCCAACCTCGCCGACAAGGACAACTCGGGCCGCAAGGGGCCGGTCGCGTAGGCTCGAGACGACCGCCGCGATCACACCCAGGTCGACTGCTCTCTCGCGAGCCTCGAGCCCACCAGCGATGCTCAAGTAGACGTCTGCGCTGCCAGTATGAATGCCCAACCTTCGCTCAATCACGGCCAGGAGCAACAGGACGCGATTTACGTCCAATCCCGTGCAACGTCGCTGGGGAATCCCATAGCCTCCGGTGGGGGAAACGAGAGCCTGCAGTTCCACCAGGATGGGTCGAGTACCCTCAAGAATGGGCACGACAACCGATCCTGCCCGAGGCTCCGCTTGGTGGTCCTCGAGGAAGAAGCGGGACGGGTCGGTGATCTCCTTTAACCCGGAAGCCGCCATACGGAAGACAGCGACCTCGTTTGTCGCTCCGAATCTGTTCTTCACCGAGCGGACAATCCGCACGTCCTCACCCCGACTGCCCTCAAGGTAGATCGCCGCGTCGACCAGATGCTCCACTGTCTTCGGTCCAGCGAACGATCCTTCTTTGGTGATGTGTCCAACGAGGAAGGTCACCATCTTCCGCGCCTTGGTGAGGCGAGTCAGGTGGGCGCTGATCTCCCGCAGCTGTCGCAAACTCCCTGCCTCACCCGGAGCCGTCTCAGAGACGGTCGTCTGAATAGAATCGATGATCAGCACGCAAGGAGAAATCCGCTGCACCGCTTCCTCAATGCAGAGTAGGGATTGCTCAGACAGCACGTACACGTGTTCGTTCTCCACTCCGAGGCGGCTTGCCCGCAGTTTGATCTGAGCCGCCGATTCCTCCCCCGAGACGTAGAGAACATTCCCGTAGCGTTCGGCGAGGCATTGAGCCAATTGGAGCAACAGGGTCGATTTCCCTATCCCCGGCTCACCGCCAAACAGGACGACCCCGCCCGGAATGAGCCCGCCCCCCAACAGTCGGTCGATCTCACCGATCCCGCTGGTCAGACGGTTGATCTCCCCGAGGTCGATCTCGGCGATTGGACGGGGTTCCTCACCGATCCAGGAGGCGGCGGGAGCCTCTGTACGTTTGTCGACAGATTCTTCTACGAAGGTATCCCACTCGCTGCAGCTTGGGCAGCGACCGAGCCACTTAACCGATTGATACCCACAGTGACCGCAACGAAAGGGCACACTAATCGCCCCGGGTGAACCGCATCTCCTCTCCGTCTGCCGAGGCGACGACTGGAGCGCCTTGCTCAAACTCCCCCTGAAGGATCAGCTCTGAGATCGGGTTTTCGATCAACCGTTCGAGCGCCCGTCGCATCGGCCGCGCACCGTACCTGGGATCGTACCCCTTTTCAATCAGCAGCTCGCTGGCAGACTCATCCAGGGTCAGCGTGATTGCGCGCTCCTCAAAGAGACGTGCCTTGAGCTCGCCGAGCATCAGTCCTGCAATCTGCTTGACCTGCTCGCGCGGCAGTTGGTGGAAAACGATGATGTCGTCCAGGCGATTTAAGAATTCCGGCCGAAAGACCTTCCGCACCTCCCCGATGACCCGATCTTTCATGTCTTGATAGGATTCCACCGAATCGATCTCCTGGTCGCTGAACCCAAGGGTGCCGCGATCGGTGATCATCTCACTGCCTACGTTGGAGGTCATGATGAGAACACTGTTGCGAAAATCGACACGGCGTCCCTGGGAATCGGTGAGAAGACCATCCTCCATTACCTGCAGGAGAATATTAAATACATCGCGATGCGCCTTCTCAATCTCATCAAACAGGACCACTGAGTACGGGCGATGCCTGACCTTCTCCGTTAATTCACCGGCCTCTTCGTAGCCCACGTAGCCTGGAGGAGCTCCGGTGAGCCGAGACACAGAAAACCGCTCCATGTACTCGGACATGTCAACGCGGATCAGTGCGTCCACATCACCGAACAGGAACTCAGCTAGAGTCTTTGAGAGCTCCGTCTTGCCCACCCCGGTCGGACCGAGGAACATGAACGCCCCAACTGGTCGTCGCGGGTTCTTTACCCCAGCGTAGGCCCGGCGGATCGAACGAGAGACCGCTCGCACTGCCTCGTCTTGCCCGATCAAACGCTCGTGGATTCTTTCTTCCATGTTCACCAGGCGCGCAGTATCTTCCTGCTGAACGTGCCCCACGGGGACACCGGTCCACATCGAAACCACCTGGGCAATGTCCTTTCCAGTAGCCTGAAGCCCTCCCGCCTCAACCGAGGCCTCACTGGCCTCATCTACCTCGCGAGAAAGCTCCTGTTTGCGATCGCGCAACTCGGCAGCGGATTCGTACTCCTGGGACGCGACCGCTTGGCGCTCCTGCTCATCGAGATCCTCTATCTCAGCCATCAGGCCACGCACGTCCTCCGGCAGAAGTGAGCTCTGAAGTTTTATCCTCGCGGCGGTTTCGTCAATCAGGTCGATCGCCTTGTCGGGAAGGAACTGATCGGTGACGTACCGATCGGAGAGACGTGCGGCTTGGTACAGGGCGTCATCAGTAACCTTTACCCCATGGTGCTTCTCATAGTGAGGTCGAAGCCCTTTGAGGATCTTCACCGTTTCCTCTACGCTCGGTTCCTCAATCAGAACTGTCTTGAAGCGCCGTTTCAGCGCGGGGTCTTTCTCGACCGATTTGCGATAATCGTCCAGGGTCGCGGTTCCGATGCACTGAATCGCACCGGAGGCAAGCGGCGGCTTCAGAATGGATGAGGCATCGATTGCGCCCTCTGCCCCACCTGCACCGACCACCGTGTGCAGCTCGTCAATGAATAGGATCGTGTTGTTCGACTCGATGACCTGATCGATCAGGTTCTTCAGACGCTGCTCAAATTCTCCTCGGTATTTCGTTCCAGCTACAATCGACGCCATGTCCAGCTCAATGATCTCTTTGGATCGCAACAGAGTGGGAACGTCTCCATCCGCAATCCGTTGCGCGAGGCCTTCAACGATGGCCGTCTTGCCTACCCCGGACTCACCGATCAACGCCGGGTTATTCTTTTTGCGACGCGTGAGTGTCTGGATGATCCGCTCCATCTCCTCCTCACGGCCAATCACCGGGTCCAAATGTCCTTCCTCGGCTTCCTGTACCAGGTTGCGGCCAAACTCCGAGGGTTCCCCCTTCTTCTGTGGGCGACGCGAGGACCGAATCGCCATCCCAATCCCGGATGATGGAAGAAAGTACGCGCGGGTTTTACCAAGGTCGATCTCCAGGTGAAGGAGAATTGCCGCTCCAGTCCCCTCTCCCTCCCGCAGCATCCCCATTAGCAGGTGTTCGGGGCGGATTGTGTTCTGCCCTGCACGACGCGCCTCCTCAAAACTGATCTTCATCACCCGCTTCAGTCGTGGTGTCGGCTCAAGGTCATCGGCAGAGAGCTTGACCTCTCCGCGACCCTTCTCCTCCTCCAACAGCGAGGCCACCTTCTCATAGGTGGCTCCGTTGGTGGTGAGGAACCGATGGACGTCGCTTCCTTTCATCTTCAAGAAGGCAAGCAGGAGATGCTCGGTTCCGACATAGCTGTGCTGCCATCCCTCGGCTTCTTCCTGAGAGATGGCGATGATCTCCATCGACTCGCGTGAGAACCGATCATACATGTCTGCCTCCTGTAGACCTTATCAGGTCTTGAGTTTTAGAGTATACTGGTCGTCTCATCCCTCGCAACTCGCTACGTGCGGTTGAAGCGGTTCATAACGGCATTTACATCCTCAGTACAGAACAGCGAGACCGCCTCGCCCGCTCGCCGGAGAGTAGGAACCAGCCGCTTCCACTCCTCCGGAGTGAAGC
>CAZDDA010000086.1:0-8502 GCA_964504085.1 uncultured Thermotogae bacterium
ACGTAGTTGACAAAAGGGACGCTCTGGGCGGGAAAGCATTGAAATATGAGAAGAGCTCTCCCGGTATGGCGAACAGCGCCGATGTAGTGGAAAACTACCTTCGCGGCATAGAGACAGACGAGAACATCGAGGTGCTGACAAACACCAACGTCGAAGAGGTACGCGGTTTCTTCGGTAACTTCCTTGTAAAACTACGCGAGAACGATGCCGAATCAGACGCCCGTGAACTCAGAGTAGGAGCCATAATTGTAGCTCTTGGAATGGACCCGTTGGACTCGGAAGTTCTGTCAGAGTACGGATATGGCAAGATCCAGAACGTATACACCTCCCTTGAGCTTGAACAGGCGAACGTAGACGGGAAACTAGGCATGAGCGGCGGAGGGAAGCCCAAAAGCGTCGGAATCGTCCATTGCGTCGGACGAAAGGAAGCAGGGTATTGTTCTGAAATATGCTGCACCGTAGGTATGAAAATCGCTTGCTACCTTCAGGAGAAGTTTCCAGGAATCGCAGTGACCGAGTTCTATCAAGATCTGAGTATACCGGGGAGGGGAGCTCAGGTGCTTTATGAGGAGGCCAGGCGTGCCGGCACAGAGTTCATCCGTGCGACCAATGTGCAATTGTCAGAATCCGACGACAAAATCAAGATTAGCTACGAAAGAGACCATGACAAAACTGAAGAGAAGCCAGTCGACATGGTGGTTCTCTTGGTAGGAATAGGACCACCGGCGGATGCAGAGAAGATATCGAACCTGCTGAGCGTGCCCTTGGGAAAAGGAGGCTTCTTCACGGAGGAACACGCCAAAATAAGCCCGGTAAGCTCTTCGATAGAGGGGATCTATCTGGCAGGCTGCGCGTCCGGACCCAAAGGCATACCAGAAACAATCTCGCAGTCCGAAGCTGTAGCGGGGAAGATTCTGGCAGGATTGGTCCCCGGCCGGAAGATAGAGACAGAAGCCAAGACTTCAAGAATAGCAGAGAATCTATGCATGGGTTGCCAAACGTGCTTAGACGTGTGTTGTTATGGTGCCATTAGCTATAATGAAACACGAGGAATATGCGTGGTCAACGAGGTGTTGTGCAAGGGATGTGGCAACTGTGCAGCAGCGTGCCCATCAGGAGCGGCCAGCCATCAGCATTTTACATCCAGACAAGTTTATCAGGAAATAGCGGAGATCGTGAAATGAAAAAAGGCCATTTGCTTCCCGCCCAGGAAGGAGTAAGTCAGGCTGTAGCTGGATTCCTGAAAAGGTGTCTGGAAGAAAAGATATTCGACGCTGTTGTTGCACCACTCGACTCCCACGCCGGATACAACTACGTTTTGCTGGATGATGGTGAGCTGTTGGACAAAGTGGTGGCAATGCCACCGGTTATGCCCGTGCAGGGAGCAAAGGCGGTTCAAAGCCTGACTCATCATGGAAACAGCAAGAAGATAGCTGTAGTGATGCGCTTGTGCGAGATCAGAGCGGCGGTGGAGTTGTCCAAACTGCGTCAGACGGACTTGGAGAATGTGTTTTTCATCGGCGTGGATTGCTCCGGCGTTATACCACTTCCTGACTATTTGGAACGCGCCCGCGACAAACCCAAGGACACAGAACTCATGCTCCGTCCGCTGTGCCAAGTCTGTGAGGACTTCAGCTTGGCCGGGAATGACAGAGTAACCGTGGTAGATTTGCACGTCGGTACAATGGGCCTTGGGGACAGTAGTGCACTACTTATCCCGAGTAGCGCTGCGGGGGAGGACGTTCTAAGACAACTCGGAATGGATTCAAAACCAGTAGAAGAGGTAAATCAGTGGTCGACGAAAGTAGGTGTAATTCGAAACGAACGCAGAAAGGCCCGGAAAGAGGCTCTAGCAGACATTAAAAAGAAGGTCAGCGGTCTGGAAGGACTCCTAGAGGTTTTCAGCCAGTGCATAGAATGTCACAACTGCCAGAGCGTGTGCCCGATCTGCTATTGCCGTCTCTGTTTTGCGGACAAAGGCACTTCAGCAGACACGGCAGATGACTACCTGCAGCGAGCGAACGTTGCTGGTGCTGTAAGACACTTGCCCGAGCCGCTGTTATTTCACCTCGGCCGGATGGCACACATGAGCCTGTCTTGTGTATCCTGCGGAATGTGTGAAGATGTGTGTCCGGTGAGCATCCCCGTTGGCCGCGTGGTTAGCCTTGTCTCGGAAGAAACACGGGGCATTTTCGACTACATGCCTGGCAGAAGTGTTGAAGAGGAACTGCCTCTTGCCAGGTTCGAACTGGAAGAGCTAACAGAAGTCGAGGATGTGTGAGTACACCAACATGACAACAATCCTAAAGATGAATCAAGGAGTCAGGGCAGCAATTAAGGATTTCCTTCGCCATCTGTTAGAAACAGGGGCCGTCCATGCTGTGTTCACATTGAGAAAACAAGATTCCCCAAATGTGGTGAGCTACAGCTTGATAGCGGACCCGGAGAAGCTGGACGAGGCAACCCCGTTCTACCCGGTTATGCCCGGCAACGCCGGGGGATTGCTTTCCAGAATCACACTAAATGAGTCGTTCAAGGATCCCGTGGCTGCAGTGTTGCGACCGTGTGAGCTGAGGGCATTTGTGGAACTGGTGAAGCGCCAGCAGGGAAATCCGGCCAATATCGTGACGATCAGTTCGATCTGCGCCGGCGTCTCCCCGTTGAAGGCGTCTGCTCAGTGGGAGAGTGACCAGCAGGTGGATGAATATTGGTCCGCGATCTCCAACGGGGAGTTGCCACCGAATATCCGAGACAGCTGTCGAATCTGTGAACATCCTGTGCCGATGGGGGCGGACATCGTTGTGCCTGTGGCAGGCGAGGAGGAGATTGACAGCAAGTGCTCGTTCCTTCTGAATAGCGAAAAGGGCGCAAAACTGGCAGAAGGCATGCCCGGAGAGATCGGAGAGACAGAGCAGGAAGTGAAGGAAGTGGAGCAAATTAGGAGTTTCAGGGAGAAACAGAGAAGCGAACTGGCAACGGAGTTGGAAAAGACGGTGGCGGGGCTAGAAAGAGTGATTGAGACCTTTGCTTCCTGCACGAGTTGCCACGGTTGCAGGGCGGTTTGCCCGATCTGTTACTGTCAGCTGTGTGAGTTTGACTCCTCGAGAAGTGAGTTGAAGGCACAGGTAGTTGAAACGGAACTCCGAAAAAGGGGAGGAATAAGGATCCCTCCAGGAACCCTAGCCTTCCACATCGGCCGCTTGGCACACATGGCTATCTCCTGTGTAGGCTGTGGAATGTGCAGCGATGTGTGCCCAGCCGAAATCCCCGTCTCAAGCGTTTTTTGGAAGGTCGGGAAAGCTGTCCAGGAGTTGTTTGACTACACGCCTGGCAGAAGTGTCGAAGAGGCAATTCCTATTACAGTCTTTGAAGAGGATGAATTATGCGAGGTAGAGGATTAATGTATTTAGACAGTTGTAGCCTGCAGTGGAGAATGATGTTCGGAGAGGAAGTTCTGAGAGTATTCCTACCAGGGCTTTCGGAAAGCCTTTTTGTGTGTCGTGGGGTGGGGTTGACAGACAGCAGTGACGATAAGGCAGAAGGTAGCTGGGAAGGGAACGGAGGCATTCATTCAAATTCTGTTTCCGAATAGTCGAGAGGCAATGAAGCTAGATAATACGGAGAGCGGTAGTCTCTTCGTGCTCGATGGGCGTTCCGTTGTTCCTGGAATACGCCCGACACCGGCAGAGATCTGCTTCAACTACACCGCAAGAGCAAGAAAAAGGAGGTCAGTGTGGCAAAAGTAGCAATCACCTGTAATGGAGCAAAGGATGATAACATTTTCCCAACCTTTGTTCTTGGTTCTGCTGCGACAGCATGCGGCGACGATGTGGTGCTCTTCTTTGAGCCTGCGGGTGCGCCGGCTCTGGTGAAGGGGAAACTGGAGAGCATGAAAGCCAAGGGTATGCCAGACTTGGAGGAATTGGTTGAGGGTTTTCAGGTTCTAGGGGGCAGAATACTGCTTTGCGAACTTGGATTGGGAGCCAACGACATTAGAGAAGAAGATCTACGGGACGGGGTGGAGATAGTAGGGGCAACCACGTTCCTCAACGAAATCAAAGACGTCAATGTGACGTTCTCGTTCTAACAAGTGCCAAAACCTTGGAGAGAAGCAACATCACGAAATACTGTTCCGGAAAGGAGGGAGTAACAGTGTCCGACGAAATAAAACCCGACAAGACCCTTGATGTGAAAGGGGAGATCTGCCCCAATCCTGATGTCAGATCGATGACCACACTGGAGAAGATGGACAAGGGCCAGATTCTAGAGGTACTGGTTGACTATCCCATGTCGGTGGAACGGATTCCCCAAAACGCGGAGAAACGGAAGCACAAGGTGCTGAAGGTAGAACAGATCGACGGGCCGGAGCATCGGATTTTGATCGAGGCCAAGGCAAATAGGTAGTGGAGCGTCCGCTATCGATTAGGCTAGGAAAATCGAAGGAGGTGTAGGTGAATCCATTGATATTTACGGGCGTTCCTGTCGGTCTGGCCTTTGGGTTTGTCCTGTCCAGAGGAAGGTTTTGCATGAACTCTGCCTTCAGAGACATCATCGTGCTCAAAGAGTACAGCGTGCTGAAGGCAGTAGGACTCGCCATTCTCGTAGAGCTGGTCGGCTTCGCCATCCTTGCTAAGACCGGATTAATCACCATAAGTCCGGGCACGTTTTCATGGGGAGCGAACATGCTCGGCGGGTTCGTGTTCGGCATCGGAATGGTAGTGGCCGGCGGATGCGCCAGTGGAATTACCTATCGAGTGGGGGAGGGAATGGTCGGGGCGATGTCTGCCGTAATAGGGCTGATCTTCGTCGGTTTAATCTCGTCCATGGGTGCCCTGCAACCGTTCGTCTCCTTCCTCAGGAACACGACCACTGTGAGGCTGGTCAGCGGAGAAAACCTCACGCTGGCCAATGTCCTCGGCATTCCGCACTACATCACAGCGTTGGTCATCGCCGGTGTCGCCCTCCTCCTCTGGGCAGTATTGACCAAGCCCTCATGCAAGACTCCAAGTGACGATAGGCCTCGGCTGTACAGCAGGATCTTCAAACAGGGCTGGAGATGGCACGCAACCGGCCTGGCAATGGGGATCGTCGGGATCGCCGCTTTCTACGCCTCTACCAGTGCGGGGCGAAGCTATCCGCTGGCTATTACCGGCGGGCACCTTACGACCGTAAAATCGTTGATCCTAGGGCAAAACTACATCTCCTGGGTGTCTATCTTGGTTCTCTCGACGATTGTCGGGGCGTTCATCGCGGCCGTGGTTGCTGGTGAGTTCAGGCTTCGCGCACCGGCTCCCAAGACATTGATCCAGACCTTCCTCGGTGGATGTCTGATGGGATTTGGGGCCGTGCTCGCCGGAGGGTGCAACATCACCCACATCTTGAGCGGTGTGCCTCAGCTTGCTCTGAGTTCCTTTCTGAGCGGTGCGTTCATCGTTCTCGGCTGCTGGGCTGCTGCGTGGTGGATGTTCGTCCGTCCGATGAGGGTATAGAGAGTTGACGAACACAATTCGATCGGCGCTCAGAGCCGACAAACACAGGGAGGTGATTGACAGGTAACAAAGAAGATGTTGCATGTTAGAATTGTAAGACATAATCAGTGTAGTAAGAGGAATATCTCTATGAACAGGAGGGTTAAAAATGTTCAAGGATCGAAAGTGTTTCACTATGTTACTCGGTTTGCTTGTTCTGTCCGTGCTGGTACTGGTCCCTGTGATGACCATCGGGGCCGAAGCACAGGAGGACGTCATTGCTGCCGCAGCGGACGCGTACCTGAACAATCCAGATACCGCATTCAACATCTCGTCGGAAGACCTGATGGAACAGATGCTCGGTGATAACCCACCGTTTGTGCTCAGTATCAGGAAGGCCGAGGACTTCGCTATCGGCCACGTTCCCGAAGCGGTCAACATGTCATTCGGTACCCTATTCGAGAGCGAGAACCTTTCCACGCTGCCGGATGACAACAAGATCATCGTGTACTGTTACACTGGACATAACGCGAGTCAGGCCGCGGCCCTTCTCAATCTGTGCGGCTACGACGCCACGAACCTCAAGTGGGGCATCATGGGCTGGACCACGGACACAACGATTGCCTACAAGCAGTTCGCCAACCCGGAATCCGACCTGCCGGTCGAGACCGTGGTGAACGAGGCGACGGAGACCTTCGTGCGCCCTTCGGTCGATGTCACATCCTCAACCGACGAGGCGGAGATCATCCGGGCTGCGTGCAATGCCTATGCAAGCGCCGGTGCGAAGTACATCACGGCGGGGGACCTGCTCAACCTGATTATGGATGGCGATGACAGCAACGACCCGGTTGTCGTGAGCATCCGTAGCTCGGAGCAGTATGCCAAGGGGCACATCCCTGGCGCAATCAACATCCCGTTCAAGGAGATCGCCAAGGTCGAGAACCTGGAGAAGCTCGATCCCAGCAAACAGATCGTGGTCTACTGTTACACGGGACGCACTGCAAGCCAGGCCACGGCAATCTTCAACACCCTGGGTTACGATGCGAGCAACCTCCTGTGGGGAATGACCGGTTGGACAACAGATCCTGAGATCGCGCCCTTCGGGTACGACCCAGCAGGGAACCCGGACTACCCGCTCGAAGGCGGTGAATGAAGAGCCAGCCTCACCACGTCACCACCGTGTCGTCATGCGGTGGTGGCGTGGCTGCGGCGACTGCGCGTAGACCCTCACAAGTTCGTGTGGGGGTAGAGGAACTGCGTCAGCAAGCAGCAGTGTCGTCGCAAGAATGGCGTGGAGGCAATTGGCGAATTAGGAGGGACACTTCGATGGACAGGAGGATTCTAGATGCCTAGAGACCGAAAGCGTATCATTCTGCTGTTGTGTGGAATCGCTGTGCTCGTACTGATCCCGGTATTGGCCCTGTGTTCCAAGGCACAGGAGAACGTCATCTCTGCCGCCGCCGATGCGTACTTGAACGATCCAGATACCTCATTCAACATCTCGTCCAAGAACCTATTACCAAAGATGCTCGGGGCTGACAGACCGCTTATTGTAAGTGTCAGGAAGGCCGAGGATTTCGCCATCGGCCACATCGCCGGAGCGGTCAACATACCGTTTGGCACTCTGTTCGAGAATGCCAGCCTGTCCAAGCTACCAAAGGACAACAAGACCATCGTGTACTGTTACACTGGACATACTGCGAGTCAGGCCACGGCCCTTCTCAATCTGTGCGGCTACGACGCCACGAACCTCGAGTGGGGCATCATGGGCTGGACCAAGGACACGACCGTCGCCATCACGCAGTTCGCCAACCCGGAATCCGACCTGCCTGTCGAGACCACGGCGAACGAACCAACGGCAACGTACGTGCGCCCTTCAGTTGATGTCACATCATCAAGCGTAGATTCGGAAATCATCAAAGCTGCGTGCAACGCCTATGCAAGCGCTGGCCCGAAGAACACCACGGCCGGGGACCTGCTCAACCTGATTATGGATGGCGATGACAGCAACGACCCGGTTATCGTGAGCGTCCGTAGCCCGGAGCAGTATGCCAAGGGGCACATCCCTGGCGCAATCAACATCTCGTTCAAGGAGATCGCCAAGGTCGAGAACCTGGAGAAGCTCAATCCCGGCAAACAGATCGTGGTCTACTGTGACACGGGACGCACCGCAAGTCAGGCCACGGCAATCCTCAACACCCTGGGTTACGATGCGAGCAACCTCCTGTGGGGAATGACTGGTTGGACAACAGATCCTGAGATCGCGCCTAACAGGTTTGATCCAGCTGCCAGCGCGAACTACCCGGTCAAAGCCAGTGAAGGAGCGGCACCAGCGCCGAGTGAGGATTCAGGCGGCGGCTGCGGTGGCTAGGACGATGGACTTCCTAAAACAATGTACGGACAGGACAACAGTACAAGCAATCCTAACGAAGGCCCCGTAGGAATAGAAGCAATGGGGTCAGAAAGAAGTGACGTGAAGCTCCTTCATCCGGACCGAAAGCCGTGGGGTGACATGCCGACGATGCTCCAGATGTTGATAGCCGGACGTCCCGGGACCGATTTCCTGTACGAGCAGGGGTCAGAAGGCATACGGCTAAATACACGAGAAGTTGTGAAGCTATGAGCGGGATTACGCTAACCATTGACGACCAGCAGGTGAGCCTCGCACCAGAAAGCACCGTACTGGAAGCTTGTGAGGAACTGGGGATCAAGATCCCCATGCTATGCTACCATAAAGCGCTGTCTGGCTACGGAGCTTGCCGCCTTTGCCTGGTTGAGGTAGAGCAACAGAGCCGAACGGACGTCCAGGCATCGTGTACCTTCCCGGTGCAAGAGGGGCTGGTTGTCCGCACGAACACGGAACGCGTTCAGCGAACTCGCCGCATTATGGCCGAACTCCTTCTTGCCCGCTGTCCCGAGATGGAGAAGGTCAAAGAGGTTGCTGCCGAACTGGGAGTCACCGAAACGCGATTCCCGAAGAAGAACGAGGATTGTATCCTCTGTGGGCTGTGCACCCGGGTCTGTTCCGAACTGA
>CAZDDA010000087.1:0-8486 GCA_964504085.1 uncultured Thermotogae bacterium
CTCGGTTGAGCTCTATGAGCACTTCTACCAAGCAGTAGAAGGCCCACGCTCCGGCGAACAAATCCCTGCCCAGTATGAAATCAAGCTTACTGACGAAGAAGGCGGCACAGTCGCTCAAGAATCCATCTGGATTGAATCGGTTGTCTGTCACCTTTCGCTTGTTAAGCTAGAAGGCCGACTAGTGACCGTGGAATACTGGGGGCGATTCGGAATCGAGTACTCAATCTCCTGGGGAGATCACCACGCCGATCATGTTATGGTGAGTACCCAGACTGCCAGCGGCCTAATGTCTCATACCTATGGTGCGGCTGGAACGTATTCTTTGGGTATGGAAGAAATCTGGGCACCACTACAGGCTTTCTTTACAATCACGGTTGAGTGAGACGCCCAAAGAACAAGGTCGGTGAGTTCAGCCTCACCCGCCAGCAGATTGTCCGGCCTCCTGAAATCGGTCCAAGTACAGCTCTAGTATTCAGTGTGGGGGATTTCAGTCCGGGGGAAGGCTTATGAATAGGGCGGTTTGGAGCCTGGAAGATTCGAACCTTACTAGTCGATGCACCAAAGGGTTCTACTGTTGCGCAAGCGTGCCAGGGTAGCGCCCTATGCTTTGTTGCGAATTGACCGCATGCGTTAGAATCAACCTATGAAGAAAGTGTTATACCTCTGCTGTGGAGTGATGCTTCTCTGCCTGATTGCCGGTTGTTGCATTGGAGACGTTTGTTTTTAGCATCCTGCTCCTCTTTGGGTGCCAGCAATCTCCCTGATGTATGATCGCCTTTGGTGCAAAGGGGCCACCTTCATTTGATTGCTACTGACCCAACCTCCTGTAATCGATCCAGACGCAGAGTTAGAAGTCGACTCAACTGTAGGAGATCGAAGGACAATGCTGTTCTGAACAGAGAGTAAGTCTCATGATTACCTCTAGAGGACTACTTTCGAACTCCGCACAAGCTTCACATCCCTGCAGATCTGATCGCTGTGTGAAGCATCCAATGCCACTTGCTGGAGCGTATACGACTGCAGGCAGAACTTTCATTCTGACTGCTCCATGGTCGTTTGGAGTCTGGGGGATTGAATCTTGAACGCGTTCGTTACTTGTCTCGTGGTAGTGGACGACCACATCTCAAGGTAAAATCGTCCGACCGCCGCTTCACATTAACCATCCCGTGCGCCGATCTTCTCCTGCGGAGAAGCATGCATGGGGGCTGAAGATGGCCTATCGTGCCTCAACACGTTGTCACTGCTGTGTCAGTAGCGTAGACTATCTGTGCTTTGGTTGACGGGGAAGTGCGTTGTCCTAGCCTGTCCTAGTCATCGGCTCTCTGTTCCCGTCACTCACTACCTCAAGTGACGGCGACGCTACCCGTAGCTCGGACCCTTTACGTGGAGGTGGTTCGGATGCGGCCCGACAGGTTGTCGTTCATTGTGGTGATTCTGGTTCTGGTCCTCCTACCCGCGTGGGCGCAGGTGGACGCACAAGAGGTCTCTTTTCCTGCAAGCGGTTTGGGGTTGCGGTTGTGTGGAGAACTCGTCTCGGCCAGCGCTACGTGTGAGGAGGCTGCGGAGAACAGATTGCACTGCCAGGTAGCCGAGGGGCAGCAGTGCACGTTGATTCTTACTGCGAGAACGATCCCGCCCGATCCGGGTGTGATGATTGAGATATGGTCTGACGCTTGGTCGCTCCCTCTTCTCTGGCCGAAGTTCGATAGACGGGCCAATCCGGGGAATGTGACAGCTGAATATGAGTTCACTGTGCCGTCCGACAGAGCCGGGAAGCAATTCAAACTGCGTTTCTTCGCAAAGCGGAGCGATGTCACAACCAGCGTTGATCTGGTTGTGATCTTGGACGTCGTGGCCCCGGACGAAGCCGCCGAAACTACAGTCGTTATGGCCGTCGGCTGCTCGTGCAGCGAGGCCGTCGCAGGGGTCACCGGAAGGAATGGCGAGTTCTCCGTTTCACTGGGTGAAGGGGTCACAGCGACCGGTCGTCTCGCCGAGTGCACAGTGGGCCCTCTGGCCAACCAGCCATTCACGCTAGAACCTGGTACCAGCGTGACCGAGCACAGAGGGGGTCTGTTCCCCGACATGGGTCTTGATGGACTCATCGTCACGATTCCCGGGTTTGAAGAGATCGTGGTTACCGAGATTTCGCAAGTCTCTGCCGGCGACGCCACTCAGTACGCCATCGGCGACGTGTGCCTCCCGAGTCAAGCTGCGCCGGATGAGGCCACTCTGTTCAGCGACGATTTCGATGCCTATCTCCTTGCCTCCTTCCCAGTTTCTCCGTGGCAGATCATTTGGGCAGGAACAGGTGAGAATTACGTCACGTACGGTCCGTCCGTGTCGTTTCCCCAGTCGCTGCAACTGGAGGGAAGGCCAAACAATAGCGCAGTCGTGCAGCGAGAGTTCTCAGCTTCAGCGGAAACCATCGGCTACGAGTACTCGATCCTGATTGAAGTCATCGGACAGGGCGGTCCTGGCCGGGTGGAATCCCCGGGATTCTTCAGCAGAGAAGCCGCCCAATGGGGAAGGTACTACGCCATTGCGAGCTTCAATCACGACACACAAGAGATCGTAGCTGAAGACGGAACCGTGCTGGGGCGATGGGCTCCCGGCCACTGGTATCGGGTCAAGGTCGTGCTCGATCGAGGGACGAATCGATACGATGCCTGGCTCGACGGGGTACTCGTCGGGCGACAAATCGCCACAACCCACAGCGACACGGATCGCATCGATGCCCTTGCCCTGTTCTCGGGACATCCGGGCGTCAAGGTGTGGTACGACGACGTCCGGGTCTTCACGGAGACAGGTACGCCCTGGCAAGCCACGGAATGGAACATCGACTTTCAGGGCGATGCGAACCACAGCGGCACGTATGGTCAAACAGGCCCAGTGGAGCATTCGGAAGCACAGGCTTACTGGAACGTCTTCGAGGTGGCGGCTCTTCGGCAGCCGTGGCCCACCCCTCGAACCACCAACCCCTCGATGCTGCTGAGAGACAGCTCCGGGCTGCCTAGCGGTGTTACGTTCTCCATTCTCGGCGATGCGTACGGCTGGGCCGGTTGGCAGGATCGGGATTCCCTGACGGACGACTACCTGATCATCCACAACGGCTTCGGAGTGACGAATGACCCGATGCAGTGGGAGATTGACGGCCTGGCGCCGGATGCCGAGTACATCCTGACCTACTACCACCAAGATCATGGGCCTTCCAGTGATCGTGGAATTCGCTTCCTCGCCAACGGGGTCGAAGCAACCGTAACCGGAATGAGCGGAAGCCATGTTGCTTCTGCTGCGGTGGTGAGTGATAACGCGGGCAGGATAACTGGGACAGCGTCCGCGACGGTCTATGCTGAGGGCGACTGGGCGGGGCTTGCTATCCAAGAGGTCGCAGGACAGGATGGTGAGTCAGATACACAAGCCAGAGACGACTCGCCCCCGGCATCTCAGAGCCCGGGTGAGCACTCATCCATCGTGGTTCGCAATGACGCGGGAGGGAGCGACCACATCCGAGATGATGAATTGGCTGACATGATCAAAACGGCGATTACCGCCGCGGAGCATCGACCCACGAGTGTGAAGGTCCTCTTCAACAGCTGCTTCGGCGGAGGGATGCTGGATGACATCGCCGACATGTTGGCACGCTTCGATCCGCCAATCCCGTTTGTCGGAGGATCGGCGAGTGCGGCAGATGAGACTGCAAAAGGGCCTTCAGATCAGCGGGTTGGCGATTCCTTGATGGGGAGCTGCTGGACCAATGCGTTTCTCGAAGCGCTTGGCAACGCGGCGGATGGGGAGAGCGTGACCAACACGATCGCAAGGGCAAACGAAAGCGACTCTGCCGCCGATAACAACACCGCGGCCCAATGGCTTGTGGCACATGGGAAGAGCCCCGAGCATCCCCTCCCCAGAACACGACGGCCAACGGAGGGAGTTCCGTGACGTGGGGGCCTGCTGAGACGGTCGTCTTCTCGGGAGCTAACAACCGCAAGAGGCATGACAACAACGTAGCGAGCGTGGAGTCTGCCTTTCTCGTGGAGTTCGGTCAGACATATAGCTCCACCGAATACGGACACACAAGGGATGCACTGCAGCATATGCTGGAACTTGCTACTGCCGGGCTGGATGGGGAAGAAGAGCTGATCCTCTATGTGGACGACCACGGTGATACGGAGTTCGACATCGACGAGTGGTGGGACTACCTCTTTCCCGGGATTCCGATTATCGTGAACAGCCCGTTGGGTTGGTCGACTGGCATGGCGGAGGAGCCTCTTGTGCTGCATCCGGGCTGGGAGGCGGCACTTCAAGGAAATGCACAGCAGGGGGATTGGCCGGACCCAGCGCTTCTGCTGACAGTCGCGTTCGACAGCACGGAGTATCCGGATGGCTTGCCATTTTCGCCTGCGTATCGCATCACCTTCAACGATGTCTCTTTGCGAATTCATGAGGGCTACGTCGCCGCAGGTAGCGAGGTACGGGTCCCCGTGCAGTGGTCCCTAATTAAGTCAGGCGAGAACTGGATAGAGATTCGTCCGGTGGCCGCTGAGTTCGCTGATGTGACGCTCTTGATCACAAACCTGGACCTTGTCAGTGGACCGATCAATGAGTTGGACGTGGATGCTGTCGTGCCCTACGAGATGCAGTAGGAGATGGGTTTGCCAGAGCCGCCTCAGCTGAAGCCCTCTGCAGCTACTGTCCGGCTTGCTGGATAGTCGCTACGCGGCCGCAAGAAGGATACGTCGTTTGCGTGGCCATCGTGCGACACGAATGCCGCGATGTACGCGTCTTCTCGGACACATGACTCAGGCACAGATACATCGGCAGATTGAGCACCGAACGCGGAGAATGAACTCGCAATCACCATGAAGGCGAGCACACCCGCGAGTAGCCTCAGCTCCTTATCCTCCTTTCTTGAGCGAGAGGACAGCATGGATGCACCAACGAGGATTGGGAGGGCAGAGAAGTCGTATGGGAACAGCAGTTTGGAGCCTAGAGGATTCGAACTCTCAAATACAGACGAGAAGCGGGATTACAGCCCATATTACCTCTAGAGGACTACTTTCGAACTCCTCATGACCTCAGGATCCCAGCTGATCTGATTGCCGTATGAGGTATCCAAAGCGGCTTTATGGAGCGTGGAAACTGGATGTAGAACGCGTTCGTGCGTTGCTGCGTGGTGACGGGTGACTGCGTCTTGGTTTCTCGAGCGCGCGGGATGCTTCTTTGGAATGGCATTCTAGTGACTCCACATGGGAGAGAGTCCCCAAGCACAAACTACCGGCGAGAAGTCTATCCCGCGCATCGCGGAATGTTGCCAAGAGCCCGACCCTCAAGTATATTAGCAATCACGAATATGGATATCGCGATAATCCAAGCCAACCAGATCGAAGCCCTCTGTGGGAAGTTGAGGGTCCTGTCCGTCGAGACCCGGTTTCGGATGCTGTCGCTACTTGCGGAGCGCAATCTGTGTGTCGGCGCATTGGCCTGTCATCTAGGGCTGACCCAGGGAGCCGTGTCCCAGCATCTCAAGGTCCTACGCGAAGCCGGTCTCGTGGTCGCAGAGCGAGACGGCTACTACGTGCACTACAGGGTGAACGAAAAAGCCGTGACCCAGTTGCAGCAAAAGCTTAATCGCATGCTTGAGCGGGTTCGGAGAGGACGTACGAGCGGGGGCCTCGGTAGCGAGACAGCAGACGGGCAGTGCCTCAAGCGAAAGGAGAGCGCATGTGCAAGAGGGAAGCGCAAGACGGTTGCCGAAAGGGGCGCGATGTGAGGCCGGGAGAGTGTAGGCCCGAAAAGGTTCACGAGTACCGCGGCTCGGAAGGCTGCCATCCTTGCGAACACAAGAGGGAGAGCGGTTGATCGATGGCTATCCGGGCCATGGACTTGTCCAAGGCGTTTGACGAGGTTCAGGCGGTGGCCGACGTCTCCTTCAACGTCGAGGAAAGCGAGGTATTTGGGCTCCTCGGGCCAAACGGCGCCGGCAAGACGACGACGATCAACATGCTGACGGGTCTGGCCCGCCCCGATCGTGGATCGATCAACATCGGCGGCATCGACTGCACCGAGAACGTGAAGGCGGCGCAGCATCTTGTCGGTGTCGTGCCGGACGAAAGCAACCTGTATCCAGAACTGACCGGGACCCAGAACCTCACGTTCTGCGCCGCCCTCTACGGGATCCCCAAACGGGAGCGCATCGAGCGGGCCCGCCTCCTCATCGACCAGTTCGGGTTGTCGGATGCGGCGGATCGCAAGTTCGCAGGCTACTCCAAGGGGATGAAGCGCAAGCTGACGATCGCCGCAGGGATCATACATCGCCCGCCAATCCTGTTCCTCGACGAGCCGACAACGGGGATCGACGTCGCCAGCGCGCGGCAGATCCGCCAGCTGATCGCGTCGCTCAACGAGAGCGGCACCACGATCCTTCTCACGACGCACTACATCGAGGAGGCCGAAAGGCTGTGCGGACGAATCGCCTTCATCGTGCGCGGGCGCATCGTCCAGATCGATCGAGTCTCCGACCTGCTGCAGCCGCTTCAGCAGAAGCACGTCGCCGTCATCGACCTGTCTGATGCGGTCTCGGTCGACATTGGCACCCTGTCAACGACGTTCCCGGAGGCTCGCTTCGACGCCCCCCGGCCTGGCACGATCCGCGTCGAATCGGACACACGTCTGGCCGTCGGGCCGATCGTCCGCTTCTTGGAAGAAACTGGAATTGAGGTGGCCGAAGCCCGACGCGTGCGCCCATCGCTGGAGGAGGTCTTCGTCAAGATCACAGGCATCGAGGTCGACACAATGCGTCGCGAGAAGCAGAAAGGGGGAGGGCCGAAGTGACACGCTGGATCGCTTTCTGGAACATCCTTGCCAAGGACATGCGGTCCTACTACCTAAAGCCGCCCAACATCAGCTGGGGCATCATCTTTCCATTTGCCTGGACCGGGATGTTCCTCATTCGCTCCGGCGGATCGGTCAGCGACGTGCTGTCCCTTCTGCCAGGCGTGATGGCAATCTCCATCCTGTTCGGCACGACGTCTATGCTGGCGGTCACCATCACGTTCGAAAAGAAAGGGCGGTCGTTCGAGCGGCTGTTGCTCGCTCCGGTTCCGCTTGACCTGCTTATGATCGCCAAGACAGCGGGTGCGGTCGTCTTTGGCATCGCCAACGCGTTCGTGCCGGTTGCTATGGCCGCGTTCCTGGTCGATCTCTCCGGCGTTGCCTGGGCCGTGCTGGTTCCTTCAGTGATCTTGATCGCGTTCTCCTCCACGTTCGTCGGCTTGTTCATCGCCGTGGCGGTCAGCGAGGTGTTCGAAGCACAGACGTTTTCCAACTTCCTGCGCTTTCCGATGATCTTTCTCTGCGGGCTGTTCTTCCCGATCGAGAAGCTGCCGTGGGCCATCCGGCCCCTGTCCTATGCGCTGCCGCTCACCTACGGCGTTGATGCAATGCGTGGCGCCATCGTCGGGGCACGGGCCTTGCCGCTCGCCGTGGACCTCCCGGTACTGGCCGTCTTCTGCGTCGGCCTATTCATGATCAGCCTTCAGAACATACGGAAGAAGTGGATTCTGTAGGTCAGTGCAGGCAGCGGAGCATTGATTGATGTTCCATGCGAGAGGGTGCCGCGGCGGCAGAGGGACATGACATCAGGTGACAGGCAACTCCCAGGTTGGGGGCGCTGGAGGACGCTCCGAGCCTGGGGGACTCGAACCCGGGACCGCCCTGCTCAATGGGAGAATCATGATGTACCCTTGATGTGGATCGAAAGCGAGATCTGTGGATCGAATGTTGTGAACTGCGATATCGAGAGTCTTCTGGAGCCGACGTGACTGTAGATAGAACTCTCGTGTTGACCTGCTCCTGGGGCTGGAAGAAGCTTTAGAAGGGGATTTAATCTCTCTTTGTGTTGCAAGTAGGCTCTTGTTGCGGAATAGCCGACGTGGGCGGAACCGTAAACATGGGTA
The DNA here is from genome assembly GCA_964504085.1 of uncultured Thermotogae bacterium. Taxonomy (GTDB): domain Bacteria; phylum Bipolaricaulota; class Bipolaricaulia; order UBA7950; family UBA9294; genus CAZDDA01. The sequence continues at coordinate 7,959 of CAZDDA010000087.1, forward strand.
CAGCTGAGGGACGTGGAATCGTCAGATATCGGCAAACCGGAATCGCCCGGCATTCGACCGATGGATCACCCGGATCGACCGATTCTGTCACGGGCTGAAAACGAGGATGCGCTGTACACTCGACCCGCAGTTTCCACCGAGGGACTGGCTCCGTTTCCGCCGCATCTTCAGAGAAACAGCGCCTGTCCCCTTTCTTTCTGCATTGCCGTTGCGAGACGTCCTTTTATTAGCTATCCTAACGGTTCGCAATGTGCGTGAGACGACAGACATAAGGAGAGTGAAAGTGCGTAAGAGACTACTGGTTGTTGGGCTGCTTGCGGTTGGCGTGGCACTGCTGAGTGGGTGCGCCCTGCTCGATCAGCTCATCGGTGGGATAACCGGCGGCGGGCCGGGCGGCGGAACAACCACGCCCCAATACCCGATCAGCGGGCGGATGAAATTCAGCCTAGCAGCGACCGTGTGGCGGGACGACGGGTATACAGGGAAACACACCTATGCGGGCAATGTCGCGACAACCTTCTGGTCCGG
>CAZDDA010000088.1:0-3407 GCA_964504085.1 uncultured Thermotogae bacterium
GCGTATTTCCTGTGTACCCTTTCTCTACAATGCCTCTTGCTCCCTGATCGAGGGCGTTGCTTTCTCTCTGCCACGAGCCATTTCTCCATGTGGTTCACGGGTTGCGGCAGTTGGGAAAACCAGATCTCAGATCTGTAGAATCTTGAGCAAAAGAGCGCTAAAATATTCTGGAGAGTAGACGCCTAACCAGCGGGTAAAGAGAGCAGCCATTCCTAACTGAGGGCATGTGATACAACCTTGTTGTGTGGCTGCGTGAGCTGAAGTGATCCTCCGCACCATGGGTGTACTCGCAGTGGGGTAAGGCAAGGAAGGACAATGGACGAGATCCAGGCAATCCAGCACACCCTGACCTTGGAGACGCTGGAACCCCGGGTTAAGCAGTGTGTTTTGTGTCCTCTTTCCGAGACCAGGACGCATGTCGTGTTTGGTGAGGGGGATTCTAATGCAGAGGTGATGTTTATTGGAGAAGGTCCTGGAGAGGTTGAGGATCGGACGGGAAGGCCGTTTGTTGGAGCAGCTGGCCAGAAGCTTGACGAGGTGCTCGCATCTGTGGGCATCGTCCGTGCGGCCGTCTACATCACGAATGTTGTCAAATGCAGGCCTCCGGAGAACCGGGTTCCGACGAAGAAGGAAATGGAAGCCTGCTGGCCTTTTTTGGAAGCGCAGATTGCCATGATCAATCCGAGTTTGATTGTCCCTTTGGGGAACGTGTCCGTCCAGTGGCTCTCACCTGGGGCCAGAGGTATCACCAGCATACGGGGGACCTTCCTTGACTGGTGTGGGGGCATCCAGCTTTTTCCCATGTTTCACCCCAGCTACTTGTTGCGCAATCCATCTCGGGCCAAAGGAAGCCCGAAGTATCTGACCTGGTTGGACATTCAGAAAGTGAGGAAGTGGCTCGATGAGCATGCAGGAACCCAAGACGTGTGAGGAACAAGAAAGCTTTGTTCAATCGGCGCTCGAGAAATCCGAAAAGTTGCGCAGGAAGAAGGAGTACAAGGAGGGAATCAGTCTCCTTGTGGAGGCACTGAAGTACGGAATCAACAAAGCGATGATTTACTACCGTCTGGGCAACCTTTACATCGACGGTGGGGATCTGGGGCGGGCGGAGTATGCTTACAAGCGTTCTCTTGAGGTCGATCCACATCATGCAAACGCCATGCATAATCTAGCCATTGTCTACAAGCGACAACAGAAGATATCACTTTACGTGAAGACATATAAGAAATCACAGCGGATGAGGATTCGCCACCCGCAACAGGCAAACCTCAGCTCTGAGGAGAGAAGCCGCCTGCGCCGCTTCGGCGCTAAGTATCTCATCTGGTTTCTCGTCGGGGGGGCGTTGCTCGTGCTCATCCTCTATCTCGCCCTTCGCTAGCAGCGTAGGTCAACCACCGCAAATCCGCTGTGATTGACGTTCTCTTACGGATCGAGTATAGTCTAGATCACTGTTACCAACTGAAAAAAGAAGAAGGATGTTCCTTGGCGAGAAAGCGAATCTACGAGATTGCAAGAGAGTTAGACATCACCAGCAAAGAGCTGGTTGTGAAGCTTGCTGAGATGGGGATGCCCGGTCTCAAGGCAAGCAACTCGGTGGACGAAGAAGAGTACGCGCTCATCATCCACCTTTCTCAGGAAAAAGTTGCACCCACAGAGCCGGAAGAAGTTCCCAAGCCACTCAAGAAGAAAGGGATTCCGCGTTCACCGATCGTCTCAGTGCTTGGACACATCGATCACGGGAAGACGACCCTCCTCGATGCCATTCGTCACTCTCGTGTGGCGGGCAGGGAAGCGGGAGGGATCACGCAAGCTGTGGGGGCGTATCAGGTTGACCTTCGCGGCCACAAGATCACATTCATCGATACACCCGGTCACAAGGCGTTCACCGGGATGCGTGCCCGCGGGGCAAAGGCAACTGACATCGCCATCCTCGTTATCGCCGCAGATGACGGCGTGATGGCACAAACCGTGGAAGCGATTGATCACATCCAGGCGGCCGGCATCCCGATGATCGTTGCCGTCAACAAGATCGACAAACCAAACGCTGACGTCGATAAGGTATTGGGTGACCTCGCCAAACATGGCCTGACCCCAGAGGCCTACGGCGGCCATACGATTACCGTTCCAATCTCCGCGTTAAACGGTGAGAAGATCGAGGATCTGTTGGAGATGATCTTGCTTGTTGCGGAAATGGAGGATCTGCGTGCTGATCCCGATGGATTCCTGGAAGCGATTATCATCGAGAGCCACCTCGCTACGGGGCGTGGGCCGGTGGCTACGGTCGTGATCAAGAACGGAGCCTTGCGCGAGAAAGACTGGATTGTGGCAGGCTCAACATGTGGTCGAGTGAAAGCGCTCATCGATGGTAGCGGCGAGCGGGTTCGTGAGGCCGGACCGGGCCACGCTGTGGAGGTCCTCGGACTGCAGGATGTTCCTACGGTGGGTACCATGATTGAAGTAAAGGAATCCCCCAACGACGCCAAGAGATGCGCGGAGAAGCAACGGGCAATGGAGGCGACGCCGCGTCTGTCCCGTGCTCAATTGAGTGTGGAGGATCTATTTCGGGAAGCTGTGGAGGAAGAAAAGCTGACCTTGATTGTTAAAGCGACATCCGCAGGTGCGTTGGAGGCCGTAAGAAGAGAACTCGAGGCGATCGACACAGCGAACGTGGATTTGGAGTTCTTGCATGCGGGGGTAGGGACCATCTCTGAGAGCGATATTCTTCTTGCTTCGAGTGTTTCGGGCAATTGCTTTGTCATCGGATTCGGCGTGAAGGCGGACAGTCAGACGACCAAGCTCGCCGAGCGCGAAGGGGTCATCATCCTTTCCTACGACATCATCTATGATCTGATTGATGCAATTGAACGCGCCCTCAAACTGATGGTTGTTCCAGAATACGAGGAAGTCAAGATGGGCGAAGCTGAAGTGCGGGACTTGTTCAAAGTCCCGACAGGGATTGTTGCCGGGTGCCACATCCGTGAAGGGAAAGTCACGCGCAGCGGCAAGGTCCACGTTCTGAGACGCGACAAAGAAGTCTTCACGGGAGAGATCGGCTCGCTGCGCCGGTTTGAGAACGATGTTCGGGAAGTCCAGGCAGGACGGGAATGTGGGATTCGCATCAAAGACTTCGATGACGTAGAGATTGGAGATCGGCTTATCATCTTCAATCTGGAAGAGGTCAAGCGCTAGAAAGAGCCATGATCGTTGGCCTCCTTACCCTGTATTTCCATCTTTCGGCAATCGAGTCGCTAAAGGAAAAACGATCGATTGTCAAGGGAATTCTGGCAAAAGTGAACCGTCGTGGTCCTGCGTTCGCAGTTGCCGAGGTGGCTGATCTAGACGATCTTAATCGGGCGACAATCCGTGTTGCCTACCTATCGAATGATTCTCACCATGCCAACTCGGTC
>CAZDDA010000088.1:3507-8300 GCA_964504085.1 uncultured Thermotogae bacterium
GGCGACAATCCGTGTTGCCTACCTATCGAATGATTCTCACCATGCCAACTCGGTCTTATCGCGGCTTCGGTCCACGCTGGAAACGGGGAAGGGTTACGTCGTTGAAGACTATGACTTGGAGATTCTATGAATGGAGGGCGTGGCCGTGCCCGGTTGCAGGAGGAGATCAAGCGCAAGATCTCTGCTATTGTGGAGTTCGAAGCTCGCGATCCGCAGCTCAAGTCGGCTTTTCCTACCGTTATGGGCGTCAAGCTTTCTGCAGATGTGCGTTATGCCAAGGTGTATGTTGCCTTTGGAGGCCCCAACGTTGATACATTGGCTGTCATGGCAGCCTTGCGGCGAGATCGTGGTTTTATCCGTACTGAGCTTTCACGACGGCTTTCACTTCGCTATACGCCAGAGCTGAAATTCATCCACGACGAGACAATAGAACGGGCAATGCACGTGGAAAGACTGTTGCAGGAAGAAGATGATGAGATTGCGCCGGATTAGCTGGATGGTCCTGTTACCCTTTCGGCGTCCGGGTCTTCTGCTGTTTTCCCTTCTGTTCTCGGGAGCTCTGTACGTTGCGAATATGCAAGCCAGCGTCTATGACATTGGAAGTCCAAAATGGGTTATTACAATGGCCATTCTCATCCTTCTTTCCCCGTTCTTCCACGGTGTGGTGATCCTCCGTGTTCGCGGAGTTGAATCGGGGAAAGACATCACGACATGGCAGGCGCTCTTACAGACTTCCGTCTCCTATCCCCGCCTTGTCGTTGGAGAGATCCTGGTCAATCTGGTTGTGGTCGCAGGGCTCTTCCTTTTCATCCTTCCCGGGGTTTACGTGGGTTTGCGCCTGATTTTCTATAAGCAGGCGATCCTGATCGATCACGCCACCGGCGCAACGGCCCTAAAGGTGAGTTCTCGTCGTACCACCGGCTGGCGTATCTCCCTATTCCTGTTGGCACTACTCACTCCATTCTACGGGCTCGTTGTCCTTATTGGGTATGTTGCAACGGTGTTTTCTTGGGGAGCTTTCGGGGAGGGTCTCGTTCTGGTCGCCTCCGCGCTCTTTCTGATATGGACGAATACGCTGTTGACGAGCCTTTATCTTGAACCGGCACTGATGCCGGGCATTGAGACATCGTGACAGGTTGGCCCTTAAGCTGGAGGGGAAGAATAGAGTGACTCCGGTGAAAGCCAGAATGGCCTCAAGCTCATGCGATTCGATTGTGGTGCCAATAGTGCTATTGGCCTACCCTCTACGACTGTACTACTCGTAAGTAGAGATTGGCTTGCTTCTTGGCTTGTCGCTCCTTCTCGATCTCGCGGCTCCGTCTTGATCCGCGCTTCCAGCACGCCGTAGAACAGCTCACGGTTCAGGCACTCCCGGCGTAGGATCGCGTTGAAGCTCTCTCCGTAGGCATTCGCCGCGATATCCTGCAACTTCGCTGCCGACCCATCGTCTGCCTGTACGATCGGCCTGTATCGGTAGCTCGAGCGGGCCATCCCGATCAACTGGCAGCTTCGTCTCTCAGACACAGATTGTTGTTTCATCTCGTGGACGTAGCTCTGCCGCTGGCGCGGTTTCACAACTTTTTTCTCGTCACCTCCTTCATTGCGTCGATCTCCAGCTTTCGGTCGGCCAGCAGCTTCTTCAGGCAGGCGTTCTCCCGCTTCAGTCCCGGTACTCGCGTACCTCATCGACACCCATCCTGCGGAATCGCTTTCGCCAGTTGTAGAACGTTGCTTCTGGGACTCCGTGCGCTCGACACATATCTCCGATTGTCTGCTCCCCTTGGTCTGCCTTGGCCAGAATCGTCACGATCTGCTCCTCGGTGAATCGGATCTTCTTCATCCCTGCCTGCTCTCCTTTCGAACCGATTCTCTACTTGTGTCTGGGCCAGTTCCAGGGGTGTACGCCCTCGCCGCTTATGATGCTGCCTGCAGGGTTTGGTGTGGGCCAACGGGAAATCGCCTTTGCGTAACACTTGCTGGATGAAATAGGCACGGCATGCACGGCAATAGCTGGAGAAGAGGTGTTGCTTATGAAGAAGGGAAAATTACACAACTGTGTTGACAGAAGGAAAGATTTATGTTAGAGTGAGTTGAGAATTATGTGGGGCCAAGCATGGAGGTACTTACTTAACCATCCGGACAAGATTCTGCAATGGACCCTCCAGCATCTATACATTATTATAGTTGCAAACGTCTGTGCTGTCGTTTTGGGTGTCCTGATCGGAATCTACATATCTGGGAAGGGTCGCGAACGCATCGCGGAAACGGTCATTTACTTTGCCAGTATCATGATGACGGTTCCGTCTCTCGCGCTTTACGGTATCCTCATGGGGATCTTATCGTCGTTGGCGCTACCTTCTATTGGCTTTCTTCCCGTGGTGATCGCGCTTACGTTGTACGGGCTTCTTCCGATCATCCGCAACACGTATACCGCTATTCGTGAGGTCGATCCAGCAATGATAGAGGCAGGACGGGGAATGGGAATGCGCGAACTGCAGATTCTTACGAAGGTTAAGTTGCCGCTGGCTGTCCCGGTGATTATGGCGGGGTTGCGGCAGGCGGTGGTGATGAATATCGGAATAGCTGCAATCGGAGCCTACATCGGGGCGGGGGGGTTAGGCCAGCCGATCTTCCGCGGGATTGCCAATTGGCGGCCTGATCTGATCGTAGTTGGCGCTACATTTGTCTCACTTCTTGCAATCATATCAGACCTGCTTATGGGGGGACTGGAGTGGTTAACGACGCCCAAGGGAGTGCGGATTAGGAGGAAGAGTTGATCAGGCTCGATCACGTAGGAAAGACCTTTTCGGATGGGACCGAAGCTGTCAAGGATTTGAGTATGGAGATTAACGAAGGTGAATTTTGTGTCCTGCTGGGGCCTTCAGGTTGTGGTAAAACGACGACCATGAAGATGATTAACCGGCTTATTTCCCTCACTTCCGGGAAGATCTGTGTCGATGGTGTTGATATTTATAACTTAGACCAGAACGAGCTACGAATGGGGATCGGGTATGCCATTCAAAACATTGGGTTGTTTCCACACCTGACTGTTTGGCAGAACATTGCTACCGTCCCCATGCTCAAAAAATGGCCGAAGACCAAGCAGCATGAACGAGCCGAGGAGTTACTGGAACTGGTGGGTATGGAACCCGATACGTTCATCGACCGTTATCCAAGCGAGCTCTCCGGTGGACAGCAACAGCGAATTGGGGTGGCCCGATGCCTTGGAGCCGATCCTCCGATTTTGCTGATGGACGAACCATTCGGCGCGATCGACCCCATTACCCGAGCGAAATTGCAAGATGAGTTCTTGAAAATTCAAGCAAAGATCAAGAAGACGATTGCCTTTGTGACCCATGATATCAATGAAGCGATTAAGATGGGCGACAGAATTGCGCTGATGAGAGCCGGTGAATTAGTACAGTTTTCCGATCCATCTACCTTACTAAGCTCTCCTAAAGACGAGTTTGTGCGTGACTTTGTCGGTGCGGATAGCGTACTGAAGGGCTTGCGTTTGCTCAGGGCTAAGGACGTGATGCAACCGCCTCCTCTGACGGTCGAGGTACACGAGAATCCGATGCTGGTCAAAGCCCGCATGGAAAAGGATAGGATAGGATGGGCAATGTTAACCGAGGGCGAGGGACATTTCCTTGGTTGGGTCTCGTGTGACGATCTACAGGAATCCAAAAGCATCAGAGACACTGCTACGCCGCCAACGGTTACCGGAACTCCAGATACGCCGCTTAATGAGGCACTCTCCAAGATGTTCGATAGCGCTATCGGAAACCTCGCAATCCTCGATAATGGGGAGCGTTTGGTTGGAGTATTGTCCTTCGAAATTATCCGGGACGTGCTGGGACAGTCAGTCAGTGAGGCCAAAGTGGAACCTTGCGGAGAAGAACAGTGAAAAGATACATGACAGTGGGCCTCCTACTAGCGCTGCTATGTGGAATTACCATTTGGATGACAAGCCTTGGACAGGTTGGTATCTTCAAGATGTTTCCACCAATGAAGGTTGTAGGCGCTGCCCTTAGGCACGTACAGATCGTCGCGGTGGCTGAAGTGATGGCTGTTGTCATGGGTATCCTCATCGGATTCCTCGCCACTCGACGAACATTCCGTTTCATCTCCCCGGTGTTGCTTGGCATTGCCAATGTGGGGCAGACAGTGCCCACGCTGGCGTTTATTGGGATCGCTAGCGTGCTGCTGGGAATGGGGTACAATGCCGCAGTCGTCGCACTGTTTTTCTACGCCATACTGCCGATCATCCGCAATACGTACGCTGGAATACGTTCTGTTGATCCGGCAGTCAAGGAAGCAGCTCAAGGGATGGGCATGTCCAGACAGCAGGTGACATGGAAGGTAGAGCTTCCGCTTGCTCGTCCGGTGATCATGGCTGGCATTCGGACTTCTGCCGTTGTAAACGTGGGGACCGCGGCCGTGGCCGGAATGATCGGGGCCGGTGGCTTTGGCGTGTTGATCATGACTGGGCTTGCTGTACGCGTAATGCCGATCGTCATTCAGGGTGCTGCTCCCACCGCCGCAATGGCAATCGGTCTTGACGCCATTCTTGGAAAGGTCGAGGACTGGATGACCCCGCGCGGGCTCAAGGTGCTGAAGCTGGCGCAATGGCAGCAACAATGATTCCCTCCTATTGGTTGGCAAAGGACCTATGCGCTGCAGATGTTGTAGACAACGCTGACTGGTGAGGGATTTCTACTAGACCGTATGCTCAGGAGGTGATAGCTGAGGCGAAAAACGCTAGAAACCAAACTCAAAAGGAGGGTGTCTGA
>CAZDDA010000089.1:0-8249 GCA_964504085.1 uncultured Thermotogae bacterium
TTCGGCACCTCCTTGGCGGCCCCGAAAGGGGCCGCGTTGTTCAGCTAGCACTTAATCGGATGACAGCTCCGCTATTGACCTCCGCAGTCTCTATCCTAGTGGTTCTCCCCCTTGAAAAGCGGGTGAAAGGCCCAGTCGACTTGTTCTCTCCTGCCTCCATATATGGTAAGATACGCGACACCACTCATCCCGGGGTAGAACACATGATACAGAAGAAAGAAATCATGGATAAGCTGTCCATCTACAATCCCATCCGAAGATGGCTGAGAAGCCTGTAGAAGGGCCAATCAGGCTGGGAGGGAAGAAAGATCGGTCGATCAACTACTTGCACGTAGCGGCAATGATCGAGCACCACGCTCGCGAGAACGAGAAGGGATACTAGTTGGGCGCACCAGCGGCGAACTGCTTGTAAGTCACATCCTTTCGTCAGATTGGGAGGTTGGAAAGCCTCTTCTGGCCGCAGCATGTGGGGCACAAAGAAAGCCCGTAGGGCTACCTTTTCGCTTCGTCTATCCTTTCAGAGAGATCAACACAATCCCCAGAAAAGTAAGCGCAATTCCTATTCCCTTGGTGATGTTCATCGGCGCATCCAAGAAAACCACGGCCAGAATGGCTGTTCCCACGATGTAAGACCCCCAGATTGGCACGACCGTGGTAGCGGGGCCACGCGCCAGAGCCTCCGCCAGGGCCAGGATACCAATGGCAAAGAGAAGACCGGCTGCCAGTGCATACCACACCGGCGTTCCCTGTCTGAGCGTGGGAAGAATTCTTTCACCCAAGATCTTGATCCAGCAGAAACCAACAACGACGATAACCGCTTGGGAGATCAGCGTAGCGATGCGGGACGACATCATCGCTGACGCCATGTTGAAGAAAAACATCCCCACAGCCATCGCGACCATCCCAATCAGTGTGATGACAACGTAAGACATCCTCCAAGTGCCTCCTTTGGCAGCCGCCTTCTGGCGTCATCAGTCAGAAATTGATGCTTGGCTCTATCAAGACCGGTGACCAGCGCCGAGTGGGCGGTCCACTGATAGAGTTAGTCTAGACAGCCCCCGATGCACATATCCAAGCAGCCGACCAGTCTAGTTGCTGTGGTGCTGCAGGTCTATGTCTTCTGCGTCCCGGGCTCGTGACGTAACGAATCGTGTTGTCCTTATTCTACCTTCTCAGCCGCTACCTCTGCGTCGGTTGGAAGAACTTGCGGGTGCCCTCCAGTTCCCCGGCCAAAATGCAGGGGGCGGATATCTTAGTGCAGGATGTTGATGCTACAGGGGCACAGAAACAGACTAGCGCCGCAAGTCAATACCAGACGACAAGCCTCTCGTCCGGCACTTCCGAAGAGGGCAGCCAACAACGCGTTTTGACGCCCGCTAGTACCCGAAGCAACACTTCCAGTGGCAGCAGGACACTGGATAGGTCAGACAGATGCAACGTGACACTGTACCAACAGTGGTGTCTACGAAAAGCGTGTAGCAGCCCGGATGAACGCGCATCGCAGTGCTATCGTAGAACTGCACAAACGCTGATTTCACCTGTTGCCACGACGCATACACCGATTCGGCATCGCCCGCCCTTACTTGGGCGGCCGCCTGAACCACAGGAGTGGGATCAGGTTGTGGCCACGTCGCGCGCCACGCGGATATCGGGACCGGTATGGCGTAGGTCACGGAATGGATCGTGCGCCCACAGGTATCGGTGACCCGCCATCCAAGGATCTGCGCCTCCGTACAGGCGGACGGGCTACACCACGTCGTGCCGCAGGGCGGCTTCAACGTGTGGAACTCCCCGGACCCGCAACACTGGCCCTGAACCAGGCCAGGGAGCACCAACAGAATCACAAGCAGGATCGAGGTAACACTTCCGGTCATCAGCCTTCTTTGCACGGCTTACACCTCCATTATCATTGCCAAGAAATTACATCTGCAATGCCACAGTTTGTCAAGCGAGCAAGCAGAAACTCCAGACGGCGGCGGCTGTCTTGTGACAACTCCTCTCGGATGCCATCTGTCTTGCTGCGCTCACCATGCTTTTTCGCAGAATCGCGTATCATCCTCTTTGGTGAGCACCATGCGACGGGCCGAGCAGTTGCGCCGGATTCTCGCCCAAATCGATGGCCGGGGATACAAGGCGTACAAGGACATCGAAGGAGGCTACGAATTCCCACGGTCTGCCCTGTACATCGACCACGTGCAGGGTGATCCATTTGCCGCACCGTCGAAGGTGCGCGTCCGGGTATCTCGAGTCATCGCTCAACTTCCAACACACCTGTTTGAGAACTCAACCAGATGCCTTGCCCTGGAGGACTTCTTGGCCCGCACAGTGCAGGCAGCAATCGAAAAGGAAGCCAAGGGTCGTCGCGGAACAGGCCACAGTGGGTCAATGACCATCGATGGCGGCGGCCAGGAGGTCCTCGAGCGGACGGCGATCGTGCTCGGCTCGGAATGGGTCGAGGCGCGATTGTCCGTCGGCCTTCCGGCAGCGGGCCGGCGACTGCTCGGGGCCCAGGCCGAGGCGATGCTCTGCCGCGAAGTACCCCGGATCGCGGAGGCGGGACTGGTTTGGGCCAACCTGCCTCAAGAAGAGGCCGAAGCCTTCGTGACGTGCGTGGAGAACCAAGAGCACATCCGAAGGGAGCTGGATCGACGCGGCCTCGTCGCCTTCGTCGCCGACGGGGCGGTCCTCCCGCGGGAGAGCGGCGCAAGCGACAGGCCGCTGTCTGCAACGCAGGCGGTGGCGTTCCAATCGCCAGCAACGCTCCGGGTCACCATGGAGCTTCTGACTCCAATTCATGGTCCTTCCGGCCCGATCGAAACACTATCCGGAATGGGAATTCCCAAGGGAGTCACGCTTATTGTCGGAGGTGGGTATCACGGCAAGTCCACGTTGCTGCGGGCACTGGAGCGCGGGGTCTATCCACACATCCCCGGCGACGGCCGTGAATACGTTGTCACCTGCCGCGATGCGGTGAAGATCCGAGCTGAGGATGGCCGCTACGTAGAACAGGTCGACATCAGTCCGTTCATCGATGAGCTTCCGTACGGCCGACAGACTTCCGCCTTCTGCAGCGATGATGCCAGCGGTAGTACCAGCCAGGCGGCGAACATCATCGAGGCACTGGAAGTGGGCACGAAAGTGCTCCTGCTAGACGAGGACACTTCTGCGACCAACTTCATGGTCCGCGATGGCCGCATGCAGGCGCTGGTTCACAAGGAAGACGAGCCGATTACATCGTTTCTCGACCGCGTGCGCGGGCTGTACGAGCGACTCGGTGTCTCAACGGTGTTGGTCACAGGCGGCTGTGGCGACTACTTCGACGTGGCCGACACCGTCATCGCGATGCGCAACTACGTACCGCACGAGGCGACGACCGAGGCAAGAACGATTGCCAACAACCGTCCCACCGGCCGTCGTTCGGAGACAATCTCACCTTTTGCCCGGGTTACCGCGCGCGTGCCGCTTCCGGAGAGCTTCGACCCCTCACGCGGGCGGCGAGCGGTAAGGATCGACGCAAAGGGAAAGGGGCTGATCCGATTTGGAACCGAGCTGATCGAGCTTCGCTTCGTAGAACAACTCGTCGACTTGAGCCAAACGCGCGCCGTCGGGCATGCCATTCACCTCGCGGCGGAACGATTCCTGGATGGCAAAAAGACGCTTTGCGAGGTAGTCGACGCAGTCGAACGCTTCTTTGATCGGCACGGGCTAGACGCGCTCGACCCATTTCATCGGGATGAGCGGCATCCCGGAGCATTCGCCCGGCCACGTCGCTACGAGATCGCCGCCGCGATCAACCGACTACGCACCCTTCGTGTGAGGCAGAACTGGTCTGGGAATAGTAGATCCCTGAATACGTAAGTGGATCGCACACAGATCCTCCATGTACTTTCGTAACCCGGCCAACCGGTTACAATACCGCCATTGACTATGAACGTGTTGGAGGTGGTGACGTGACGTTTGCTGATGTGCTACGACCTGCGATTGCGCAGCGTCGTGTGGGCCTGCTGTACGACGCGATGCTGGTGATGGGGGGAAGTGCTCTTGTCGCTGGGTTGGCTCAGGTGGCGATTCCTCTTCCGTTTACCCCGGTACCTCTTACCGGGCAGACCTTTGGCGTTTTGCTCGTTGGCGCGCTGCTCGGAGGCACCCGCGGTGGCCTTGCCATCCTCGTCTACCTCGCAGAGGGGGCCGTAGGCCTTCCGGTCTTCGCCAGCGGAGGCGCAGGTCTGGCGCGACTCGCCGGCCCGACCGGCGGATACCTTGTGGGCTTCCTCTTTGCGGCTTTCGTTGTGGGTTTCCTCGCCAAGCGAGGCTGGGACCGTAACGTTTGGAGAGCTTCGTTGGCGATGCTCGTGGGAAACGCTCTCATCTACGCCGTGGGGCTGCCCTGGCTTTCCCTCTTCGTCGGAGCACAGAAGGCCTTGTTGCTGGGGCTTTGTCCCTTCGTCGTCGGTGATTGCGTCAAGCTCGCCCTGGCAGCATTCGCCTTGCCGGCAGGCTGGAAGCTGCTTCACTGGTTCGGAAAAACGTAAAGCGGTAGGCTTTTCCAAAAGCAGAGAGGAACGCTGCACGCCACCAAAGGACACCTCCAAGCCTGTGAACCAGGCTAGCGAACGATTTCAAACGCCAAAAACAGGTTGCGTTGCGAGTCGTTGAAATTGTTGTCACTGGCAAGGAGCAGAGAGGGATGGCCGTTCGACAACTGTGGGCCAAGAGTCATCGCCTCTAGGTTGTCCGGCTCGATCGGAACATCTGACAGTTCCTCAATGGCGGAGATTCTCGCCAGCAGCTCCTTTTTCACCGTGCTGCCGTCATAGGGAAAGGGGAGAACGTCAAGATCCTTGACATCATCCGCGCCGTTCAGGTTCACTCCGAAAAGCTTGATGTCGTTTCCCACACCGCTGGAGTAGGCTCGCTCGAGGACCAACAGATCATATCTCGGCAGGACATGCTTCACGTAGAGAATCGCGGTTACACCGTTGTCAGCGAAGGTATCCGTCGGGGCTCGGAAGATCGGCTCGGTAACGTACGGATACTCTGCGACAAGGCTCGGCGTTTGGATACTCAGGTCGTACTTCAGGAGTCGAACCGTGGTTCCGTGATCCACAGTAGCAGTCGGGCCATCCTGCACGAGAGCCTGTTCGTTGGCCACGTACAGCGTTCCGCCGTCCGGAGTGATCGCCATCGCTTCAAAGGAGAGGTTCTCCCGCACCCCTTGGTCTCCTACGGGAATGAACTTGTCGGGAATTGGGATCTCCTTTAGAAAATTTGCCGTCTCGTTGAACACACGAATCCACGGCCGATCGTGCTGGTCACGCTCGGAGGAGACAATCAGGTAGCGGTCCGGGGTGAACACAACCTCCTCTGCATCGATATCGCCGACCTCATACGGTTGGATGCCCCCCGATTGTGCGTCACTATCGAGAAGCATCGCCTCAAACACGTCAACTCCGCGGATCCCTTGCAGATCAACCTGGATATCCAGGGAGTACAATCTACCAGGCGGGCCGGTATCGCCCCGGTCGTCGGAAACAGCGAAGAAAAGGTTGAGCACAGGGTCGTAGGCAAAACCCGACAGCTCACCCACTGGGACCCCAGCATGGATCCAATCCCCGGTGGGGATCTCGTACGCACCGAGATACTGCAGAGGGCTCCGCCCAATCGGCGCCAACAGCCAAAACAACAGGACCATCGCCATCCCAATTCCCACCAGGATCTTCACCATCGTCTCCCCCTTTTCACCGTGAGAACGGGCCCGGCCATTCCGCTTGGTCTGGCCTCCGCATCAATGAGTCCCTCCCGGGTCTGGCTGTGGCAAGAGAACGTCAGTCAAGGACGCCGTATGGCCGGACGAATGGGGAACAACCGAATCTGTGGCGAACCAAGGAGCTTCCTCGCCGAAGCACGCCGTACTGTACAGGTCCCTCCATCGCGAGGCGTCCGAGGGCCAAACGATCAAACAACCTCGAACAACTCTTTTTCCGCACCACAATCCGGACAGGTCCAGCCCTTAGGAAGATCCTCAAAGGCCGTCTCCGGTTCCACCCCAGTAGTGGAATCCCCGACAGCCGGGTCGTAGATATAGCCGCAAACCGTGCACTCCCACTTCTCCATTGTGCCACCTCCTTGCTTACTCCATTATAGCGCCAACGTCCTCTTCAGGGAGGGCGTCATCTCCTGGCTCGGACGGAGGCGATGAGTCATCCGTATTGGCAGCCTCTTCCTCCTCGAGAGGAGGGCCTCCAGAGGGCGGGAGCTCGGTGTGGAAGCGAAATTCCTCCACGCTGGACAGTCCAAAGGTATGGAGAAATTCGGCGGTCACGTGTAGCAGGAGGGTGCGTCCGTGCTCTTCGGCACGGATCAGACCCCGTTCGAGCAACTGTCGTACGTGGCCGTAGGCCTTGTTCCCGCGTGCCTTCACAAGGTCGGATTGAGTCATCGGGTGATTGTAGGCGATCATAGCGAGGCTGCGCAGAACAGGGGGGGGGATGTCCTGGTGGGGAGCCAAGTGCGCCACGGCTTCGATGTAGCAGCGCTTCACCTGTAATAGGGCATGTCCCTCCTCGATGTGGAGATCGATCCCCCGATGGGACAAGGCCAGCTCTCCTCGCCACTCCTCTAGCAGATTGTCGACATAGCCTGACGAGACTTCTCCGAGGATTGACGCCAACTCCCCACGCGAAAGCGGCTTGGCCGCAAGGAAAAGCGCCGCCTCAAGTAGCGCCTTGTCACGCTCCTTCCCCTCAGCCCCGGCGTGCTGCATCTAGTTCCCTTCTCTCCAAAACGGGACTCCCGTCAGACGTTCTTCTCTTCCAGGGTGATGAGGATATCGCCGAGGAACTCCTCCTGAGTGCAGCAGATCTCTCCCTGTGCCGCCAGATGAAGCACCTCGAAGAATCGCTGAACGCGCTCTTGCTTGTCTCCGTGCTCCAACAGGCGGAAGAAGCTCAGGATCCGTCTTCCGGACAGGAATGTCTTAATCTTGGCAAAGAGTGCAACAAGCCGATCGGCGAAGTCTTCTCCACCGATCTCGTAGTGATCAAAGGGGTCTTCGTCATCGTCCTCGACTCGGCTCGCCCATCGCTCGTCACGACGGTGCGACACCTTCAGCGCCGCAGCAAAAGCCTTCCGCAGATCGTCAAGGGTCACCTGTCGTCGCGGACGCCGCAGGAGAGGAAGGGCAAATTCCTCGGGTTCAATCGGGTCCACCCACTCCGCTGCGGCCTCATCGACTGCTTCCTCCAGCTCTTCGATGAACCCGCTCCGCTCCACGGGACAAGCGGCAGAAAGCAGTTCGTCCGACTGCATCCTCAGCAGGATGGAGCATGTGAGAACCATCCGGCCCGGTATGACGAATTGGAACTCACGGAGGGCTTCGATGGTGTCACGATATCGGCGCGCCAGCTCCGCAATGTCGATGTCCCAGGGATTCATGTCGGCGGTCAATCGTCGAAGAGTTCCCTCCCAGCTTTCACCGATCAGATCATCGATGGGGATCTCGGCAATCCGGATTGGCTCCATCTCTCTTTGCTCCTTCAATTCAGGTTGAGGGCGATAATCTGGGACACGCCGTTCTTGATTGTCACCCCGTAGGCTCGGTCAGCGTGGCGAACTGTTTCCTCGTTGTGTGAGACAACAATCACCTGCAGCCGATTGGCATAGTCGCGCAGCATTCCCGACAGGCGGTTGGTATTCATGATGTCGAGGGCAGCATCGACCTCATCCAGAATGAAGAACGGCGCCTGTTGATACTCCTGTACGGCGAAGACGAACGCGGTCGCAACCAGAGTCTGCTCTCCCCCTGACAGCGAATCGATCACATACGGCTCCTTCTTTTCCGGAGGACTTGCCTTGATGAGAAGACCGGAGGAGATGTTCGCCATTTCTTCCAGCTCCAATGAGGCGCTTCCTCCTTCAAACAGCCCCTTGAAGATGTGGTCAAATTGCACCCGCACCGCTTCCAGCGTCTCCAAAAACCGCTCCCGTTTGCGTTCTTCTATTTGACCGATCAGAAGCTCGATTTCGTGCTTCTCCGTTTCCAATGCATCTACCCGCTCACGGAACAGATTGAATTCCGCTTCATACGTCTCGTAGTCCTCGATCGCGCGCATGTTGACCGGTTCCAGCCTTCGCAGGCGCCTTTCATTGGTCTGTATCTGCTGCTCAAGTTCCCGCACTGAGCCCTCAATGTAGTCAGAAGGATCGTGCTCCTCCCCGCCAAGTGCCTCCAATTCCGCCTGCGCTTCGGC
>CAZDDA010000090.1:0-8163 GCA_964504085.1 uncultured Thermotogae bacterium
ACGGCTACGATCTCGTGTTGCGAACAGCAAACGTCATTGTCTACCGGAACACGGCGAGGCTGGAGAAGTCAAACGCGCACTGGCGTCGCTTCTTTAGGCGAGTGAGCCAGGGTCGGTGCTCCTATCGGTGCATCAACTGACGGATTGGCCCGGCAGTTCCTCTTGCGGTCTATCTCTTCGCCACTGCGTCTTTGAGAGCTTTCCCCGGTTTGAATACAGGAACTTTCTTCGCGGGAACCTTAAGAGGTCGTCCTGTCTGAGGATTCCTCCCCGTCCTTGCTTTCCTTCTTCTGGCCTCGAACTTGCCGAAGCCGGTCAATACGACTGGCTCATTGCCCTTCAGGGCCTTTGTGATTACCTCTAACGCAGCGTCGACGACCTTCGAGGTACCTGCCTTGGGCATCTTCGCTTTCTTGGCCACTTTCTCCACAAATTCCGTCTTGTACATCCTGTACCCCCTCAAGTGAAGTATTTCGATCAGTATAGCGCTGGATGAGAGTCTTGCCAACACTATGGCAAAGACACCTCCCGCAACGGAAGATTTTATTGTTGCGGGTGCTCTCCGCTCTTGGGCAAGATTGGAGTTCGCGAGTGATCCGCAATGGAGTGTCTGCCTGCGGTGTTTTTCAGGCAACCCAACTTGCGTACAATGCTACAAGAGCGTCTGTTCAGTATCTTGGTCGAACAGGTGCACGGTCTCTGTGTTGACCTTCAACCTAATGGTTGAATCCACCTCTACACGTCGATGGGGATCGAGGTTTGCCACCACGCGCTGCCCGCCGCAGTCAGCGTAGACCAACAGCTCGTTGCCCAATGGTTCTGTCACCGCCACGCTCATTTCCAGCGTGTTCTCCCCCTCGGTTACCGGGCCATCCAGATCTTCCGGTCGGATCCCCACAACTACCTCGCTCGGCAGCTCTTCGGCGTTGCCTGCAGACAGGACGAGACGGAACCCCTTTCCAGCCAGAGCGACTCCTCCATTTTCGGATGAGACGCGGGCTTGCAGGAAGTTCATCGCCGGGCTGCCGATGAAACCGGCCACAAACTGATCTACGGGGTGATCGTACGTCTCCTGGGGCGAGTCGTATTGGTGGATCACTCCGCCTCGCATTACTGCGATCTTGTCTCCCAGTGTCATTGCCTCCACCTGGTCGTGTGTCACATAGATCGTCGTAGTCCGCAGCTTGTAGTGCAGTTGCTCCAGCTCCGTTCTCATTTGCACCCGCAGTTTGGCGTCCAGGTTGGACAGAGGCTCGTCGAACAAGAATACCTTCGGTTTTCGCACGATTGCGCGGCCAACAGCGACCCGCTGCCGTTGCCCTCCGGACAGCTCCCGCGGCTTGCTCTTCAGTTTGTCCTCGATTCCCAACAGTACTGCAGCTTCTTGCACGCGCTTTGTGATCTCTGGCTTCGGCACCTTGCGCAGCTTGAGCCCGAACGCCATGTTGTTGTACACGTCCATGTGGGGGTAAAGCGCATAATTCTGAAAGACCATCGCGATGTCGCGGTCCTTTGGAGGCACTCGATTCACCATCCGCTCGCCGATACGGATTTCTCCCTCCGTTGTCTCTTCCAATCCCGCGATCATCCGTAGGGTGGTTGTCTTCCCACAGCCCGATGGCCCCACCAGGACGGTGAACCTTCCGTCTTCAATCTCCAGGTCGATTGCGTTAACTGCGACAAAATCGCCGAATTTCTTGGAGACCGCAGCAAGTGTTACTTCAGCCATGGAACCTCCCTGCTCGTTCTCATTCGTTGACCAATCTTGGTCCGGCTATCATCTTCTTCGTTTGTTCTAAAATGCCCTTCAATCTTGAGATACCATTAGTGGCTCCAATCTTAAACGTGCCACAGTCAACCTCGGGATCCGGAACGAGTCAAATCCCACAGCCGACACACTTACCATAACAATCTTTCACTGCGATGGCAAGCATCATCTCCCAGTTGTTCGTTTCCGGGACAAGGGGGGCGCAGCTGAAAACGCCAATGGACGAACCCTATCTGGACCAAGGCTCCGATCTATGCTAAGATCCGATTGAGGGGCTTAACGGATGGCATTCATAGAATCAATGGACGTTTTACAAAGATAGCTCTACGCTTTGGTCTTTCAACCGGAGATGGAAACAAGGACACAAAATGGGTATTCGCGATGCAAGGGAATACAAGATCAGCAAGGACGCCGGCCCCCCCATCCATCAGCAGCTCAAGGAGATCCTCAAGAGCAGGATCGAACAGGGTGAGTTCAAGCCGGGCGACCGCCTTCCCACCGAATACGCGCTGTGTGAAGAGTATGCGATAAGTCGGGCCCCCGTCCGGCAGGCGTTGGCAGGATTGGCCAACGAGGGATTCCTGTATCGGCAGCAAGGAAGCGGGACGTTCGTCAATCACAGCGTTCCCTCAGAGGTAGAACCTCTGCAGGTAATGGTTACTGAGGATTCTTGGATTCCACCTCTGAGGAAGGCTGTGAAGCTCCACAATGAGGGGCGAGTGGGAGGGGAGATTCGCCTGGAGGTGCAAACCCTCGGACGCCCTCAGCTTCATTCGAAGATTCTCTCCGCTGTGGGCCGGGGGGAGGCACCGGACCTCGCCCTGATCGACTGGGCATGGGTCGCCGAATTTGCGAACCTCCATTTCCTGAAGCGATTGGACCGACTCGATCAGAAGTGGGCGGAGGCGTTCAAGGCGGATCTGTTTCCGGCGTTTGTCGACAAGAGCACCCCCTCTCTATACGGGGTCCAGCCAGAGGCGAATGTCTCGGTGATCTGGTATCGGAAGGATTGGTTCGAACAAGAGAAGCAAACGCCACCTCAGACGTGGGATGAATTGGTGAAGGTCGCCCAGCACTTCAAGCGTCTCAAACGGTTCCCTCTTGCCTTTGTCGCCGGCCGGCAGGCCGGGGAGACCACCACCTATCAGTTGCTTCCCTTCCTGTGGTCGACAGGGGGCGGTCTGTTCGAACAGGGGAAGGTCGCCCTGGATGAGAGGGCGGTTCGTGCGGTGAATTTTCTCGTTGACTTGGTTCACAAATACCGAGTGGCTTCTCCCAATGTCGTGTCGTTTGAGTGGAACCAGCCGGCGCGACTTCTGGCCAAGGAGAGCGTGGCTTTGGCCGTTGGAGGAAGCTACGAGAAAACATTGATCCAGGAGGAATCCGGGTGGGACGACGATACCTTCCGCCAACGGGTGGACTGCATTCCGATACCGGCGGCGCCCGGTGGGGAAAAAGCGACGGTGGCCGGTGGGATGGTGTACGTCATCTTCCGTCAGTCCAAGAATGCCGAGTTTTGCTTGGAGATACTAAAAAGCGTGGTGAGCTCCTCTTCGATGAGGGAGTTCTGTGCCAGGACGGGACGCAGTCCCACCCGGATGTCCGTGGTCAGAACCCTGGATCCGGAGAAAAGCTGGTTCTCCCACAGGGTATCAAGGTTTCTCCACAGTGCTCGCGCACGCTTGGATATACCGGAATACGCCGGGGTTTCGGAGCAGTTCCAGTTGATGGTCGAAAACGCTATCTCAGGCCGGGTGCGTCCCGCAGAGGCTGTGGAGAAAGCGCGAGAGATCATGGGGATTCTGGTGTCCCAGCGCACAGTCAAATGAGGGTCGTTTCTTAAGAAATACGAATGTCTCTTCCGGTACGAACTTTCTTTCTTGAACTAGGATAGGCTTTCTCTTGACAGCGTCTTTGATAGGCGCTATATTTGTTATGACAATTCCCGCCTCTCTCTAAGGGGGTGATGCACCTACTATACTACGGAAGTTCGAAACGGGTAGCGCGCAGACCAAAAGACATGTTCCATCAAGGAGGGTAACAAGATGAAGAAAGGTTGCATGTGCTTGTTGGCAGTCGGCCTGATCCTGGTCGGCTTTCTATCGGTCTACGCGGCCGATACTGTTATTGAATTCTGGACAACGGACAATGAGCCAGACCGCGTTGCCAAGTACGAGGCAGTCGCGGAGCGGTTCATGGCCGAAAATTCGGGAATCGAAGTTCAGATTGTCCCCATTGAGGAAGCTGCAATCAGCCAACGGATCGCCACTGCAGTGGCTGCTGGTCAGCTGCCGGATATTCTTCGCATGGGGATCGAGCGGGTAGCGGTCTTTGCTGCCGACGGCATTCTGGATGAGGACGCCGCCGGGGCGGTAATTGCCAGTGTCGGAAAGAGTGACTTCCGCGCCGGCCCGTTGGCAATGGTTGTCGACCCAGCCACCGGTAAGTATGCCGCCGTGCCCTATGATGGCTGGATCCAAGCGGTCTGGTATCGAACCGATATGTTCAAGGAGGCAGGGCTCACTCCTCCGGTCTCCTGGGCCGATATCAATGCGGCGGCCGATGCTCTTCCGGGGACGGGGAATCTGCTGTACGCCTTGACTCTCGGTACGGATCCGGGTCAGAACTACCCGCATCAGGTCTTCGAGCAGGTGGCGATTTCGAACGACGCTTGGCCGTTCAATGAAGAAGGCGAAGTCACCATGAACACACCGGAGATGATCGCGGCGCTACAGTTCTACACCGACCTGCAGCGTGCCGCGGTGCCCGGACCTCAGTACTGGCGGGGCGCGCGCGAGGCCTACGAGCTCGATCAGGCCGGCATGCTGTTCTACAGTACCTACATCATGGATGATCTGGTTGAAGGATCCGGTTTGGAGGCCGGCGGCAATGTTGACATCCCTGTTGAGGACCTGCCACTCAAAACCGGCTTCGCAGCACAGATGGTCGGGCCGAACGGATCGGCCTCCTACGGCCAGCTGGTCACCCTCGGCATCATGGAGGGGGCTGATCCCGCGGCGCAATTGGTCGTGGAGTACTTCCTAACGGAGGGCTACATCGACATTCTGTCGCTGGCTCCGTTCGGCAAGGTGCCTGTACTGGAGAGTGCGGTGGACGGCTGGAAGACACTCAGTCCGTTCTTCGCCTACTACTCGGACGAGACGCTGAATCAGATCGCCAATGGCTTTGAGACGATGCAGCGCTGGTTGTTCCGCCCGGACTACGGACCGGTGCAGCGGGCCGTGATCGGCGATATCGAAGGCCGTCTGCTGATCCCACAGGTCATCAGCAACATCGCTCTGGAGGGAATCATGACTCCGGAGAGTGGCGCTGCGTGGCTGCAGGAGCAGGTTGAGGCCATTCTGGCCGAGCGCTAGTAGGATTCTCTTGTTTGTGCTGGGGGCGCGGCACGAACTGTAGCGCCCCCAGCCTTGATACTGGGAAGGCAAGGCCGGTACTCTCCTCTCCCGAGGGTGCAGGGAGATTTTTTCATTCGGTAAGGCGCCTGGAGGCGATGCTATGGTGCGGAGGGTTTCGCTGGGCACACTAGACCGTTGGGGCACGCTGCAAGCGAGGGAAGCCCGTCTGGCCTGGATGCTGACTTCTCCAACTGCACTGATCGTCTTTGGACTGGTGATCTTTCCTGCCGTCTTCAGCATCTGGATCAGTTTTCACGACGTGACCCTGCGAAATCTGAACGACGTCTTTCACACGCCGTACGTAGGATGGGAAAACTACCGCCGTGTGATCAACGACTTTGCCTTCAAGTTCCAGAACTGGCGGCAGTGGGGAGCAGCGGTCACCAGCGTCGTCTATTCCTTTGCCGCGACGGCTCTCACCGTGCTGCTTGGTTTGGTGGCTGCGCTGCTGCTCAACCGGCCGTTTCGCGCTCGGGGAACGATGCGCGCTATCTTCCTGTTTCCCTACGTTGCGCCGATCGTCAGCGTGGCGTTTGTGTGGCGGTGGATCCTCGACCCTCGCCCATCCGGGGTGCTCAACGATCTTCTGATGCGATTGGGGCTGATCGATCTGCCGAGGGCATACCTTGCCACCCGGGGACTTGCGCTGGTGTTGGTGATCGTCTTTACAGCGTGGCGCTACTTCCCGTTTGCCATGTTGATGATCCTGGCCCGGCTTCAGGCGATCGATCGGACGATGTACGAGGCGGCGGGTGTGGATGGGGCAAATGCATGGCACAAGTTTCGGCACATCACACTGCCGGAGTTGCGATATGTCTTGGGCGCGGTGTTTCTCCTCAGACTGATTTGGACCTTCAACAAGTTCGATGACATCTATCTGTTGACCGGGGGAGGCTTTGGCACAAACGTCTTGCCGGTGCTCACCTATCAGTTCAGCTTCAGGGCGTTCAACTTCGGCAAGGGGGCAGCCACCGCCATGATTCTGCTGGCCATACTGGGTCTTTTTATGCTGGTGTACGTACGCACCGTGATGAGGAGCCAAGAATAGAGAGGAAGCTGCCGTGGCGCACGATCACTCCCCACGAGCGTCGAGAAGCGAGCGTTTGAATCTGATCGATCGCCTCGCGCGATCGATGACCTGGTCCCGATTTGCCTTCGCGTTGGTTCTGACCTTTTTTCTTACCAGCATTCTGTTCCCGTTCTATTGGATGGTCAGCTCGTCATTTAAGACCTACGCGGAGATCGGCGGCCGCAAGGCAGTCTATGCTCCAAGCGCACTGCGTCTAGATGCCTACAAAGAGTTGTTTGATCCCAGCGATCCGAACTTCTGGGGTTTTGCCGGCAACATCGTCAATAGCATCAAGGTCGCGATTCCCACGGCGGCCATTGCGGTCATCCTGTCCACACTTGGGGCCTACGCCATCGCGCGGCTGCGCTTCCGAGGCAAGGGCTTCCTGCTTAACGGCATTCTTCTTGTCTATCTCTTTCCCGGCGTATTACTGATCATTCCGCTCTTTGCGATGATCGCCCAGATCGGTGCAAAGCTCGGGTTCGGTGTACAGGACAACCTTCCCATATTGATCATCACGTACTTGGCTCAGACCCTTCCCGTGGCGCTGTACATGCTGGCCAACTACTTCCGTACGATTCCGGCGGAGATCGAACAGGCCGGATTGATCGACGGATGCAGCCGCTCCAGCGTCATCTGGCGAATCACGTTGCCCCTGTCGGTCCCCGCACTGGTCTCCGTGGCGATCTACACCTTCATGATCGCTTGGAACGAGTTCTTGTACGCTTTGGTGTTTTTGAACACTCGGACGATGTTCACCATGCCGATCAAGATCAATATGATCTTCAATGACCCCACCCCGCGCCCGCATGTTGTGATGGCCGCTTCCACCGTCATGTCGATACCGGTTGTAATCCTCTTTTTGGCGTTGGAACGGTTTCTGGAAGAGGGGCTCACCGCCGGTGGCGTGAAGGGATAATCGGACGTGGAACGCTGCATAACCTCTGTTACCAATACCTGGGGAAGTCTCGCTTGAGTGTTGTCGGGATCTGTCATTACAAGGTTGGAGACACGGATGGGGTCTCCCTCGAAATCGACAAGTGGGCGCAGGTCCTACACCGAATGGGGCATGAAGTCCACCTTTGTGCCGGGGCACTGAAAGGGACATCGGGTTTTCTCATCGATGAACTATACCATCACCGTGAGGACATAGAGAGGATTACCCGCAATGCGTTCTCCGAGTTTGCCGACTACGAAAGTGAAGCGGATTTCGAGGCGGAGATCCTTGTGCTGTCGGATCGGATAGCGCGCGGGTTGCGTTCGTTTATCGGAAGGTTTTCTATTGATCTCCTCGTAGTCGATAACATCTGGTCGATCGGGGTGAACCTTCCTGCTGCGATCGCATTTGCGCGGGTGGTCCGCGAGTGCGGGATCCCCGCCGTCGCCCACCATCACGATTTCTATTGGGAGATATTCCGCGAGATGATACCCACCTGCGAGGTTGCGCGGATGTTTGCCGGGGACTATCTCCCACCGAAGCATCCATTGATTATCCACGTTGTGATCAACAGCCTGGCACGGGAGGAACTGCGCCGGCGAGATGGCGTCGAATCTAGCGTGATCCCCAACGTCTTCGACTTCGCCGCTGGCAGCTGGACTGTTGATTCGTACAACCGAGGGTTCCGCCGGGCCATTGGAGTGAGTGAAAATGACGTTGTTGTACTTCAGGCCACGCGGGTTGTGGAACGCAAAGGGATCGAGTTGGCCATTGACTTTGTCAAGGAGCTCGGCGAGCCTTCCAACAGCATGAAGCTGCAGAGGGCCGGACTGTATGATGGGAGGAGATTCGATCGAGAAAGCCGGATCGTCCTCGTTCTTGCCGGCTACGTCGAGGATGGGAGTGAGGACTACTTCCTACGGCTGAGAAGGAAAATCGAGCGGGAGCGGATCGAGACTCGCTTCATCTC
>CAZDDA010000091.1:0-8103 GCA_964504085.1 uncultured Thermotogae bacterium
AATTGTAGGCTTAGACATCAGTGATGAGATGTTGCGCCAAGCCAGGAAGCGCTGTTGTAAGTATCCATATGTTTCTTTTAAGAAACATATGGATAGAGCTGTCCCTGTCATATAAAGAAGAGTTCGACAGGGTGGTTGTTTCCTTTGTCTTGCACGGGTTTGAGGACGAGCAGAAGCTGCAGATTGTTCATGGTGCTCTCCAGGCTTTGAAACCGGGAGGAACCTTCTATATCCTAGACTACAGTGAGTTCTACCTTGAGAGGATATGGCTTCCCCTTCGCGGGGCATTTACCCATTGGGAGTGCCAACTGGCTGTGGAATTTCTTAAGCTCGATATAAAGGAAATGCTTGAGAGTCAAGGGTTCACCGACTCTGAAGAAGAGTTGTCCTTTAAAGGATATCTGCGGTTGCTGAAGACGGTGAAGCCTTCGGTAAGTACTACGTAAGAAGCAATGGGATCACATGAATAGGCTGGAAAAGGCTTTAAGCAAACTGTTAAGTCACGGACAATTCGTTTGGCGCAAGTCTTAGCCCACACCCCTATCCCGCAGAAGCAATTCCTTGTTCATCAGGAGCTTCCATCGTGTCAGAAGATGAAGGATATCAAACAGCTTATGGCAATCGAGGAAAACTGGAAGGACTATGATTAGGTTAATGCCGTAATGGATACTTCACGGATCGATGAATACGCAGAGGCCCGGGCTCATCCAACCATGGTTTCAGAGGTGAATGGGATCGTCACAGGCTCTTGAAAATCCGCGCCAGTGGATGTCCCAGTGCCTCCAGATGTAGGTCGAGGAAGAAACCAAATGGGGTCTGTGTCGCTTCGTAGCCTGCCGCTGCAAGTCGCTCCTCTGCGTTCTGCAACAGCTGCTTGGTGAACTTGGGTGACGCCTTCTCCTCTGCAAGATGAGCAAACGAGTGGAGGAGAATCCGGTTTGTCTCGTTCTTCCGCGCGGCCCATTTAAGGTGTTTGACCAGGTGGGTCTCCACGGACTCGGCCCGTGCCTCGTCCTGCGGTTCAGCGTGAATGAATCCCGCAAGTACGTTCTCCAACGCTCGTTTCTCGCTCCGATCCTCCTCGGAATTAAGCGTCTTCAGGCTCGTTCGATACCCAAACTGGCGCGCATAGATCATCAACAGTTTCATTGGCTCAGATAACCTCCTCGGCCTTGTCGACCCGGGCAGAGATCTGGGAAACCTCGTCCAGTTGCTCGTTGGTGTAAGTTGCCATGTAGCTCGCTCATCCGCAAGAGCGACGACCAGGGCACCACCGTAGGGTGCAACAGATCGACACCGTCTACCACTAAATTTTACAAGCGACAGACCTACCTTTGTCAACTGGTATGTCTACTTGGCAAGACTGTGGCTTTTGGTGTTCGCAGAGGAATAGTTGACGACTTTAACAGATTGAACCCTGCGACCTTGCTGCAGCAAAGAGATTTCTTCTTTTGGACTATCACCATCTTCATAAAAGTGCATAAGCCTACTATATGACTCTTTTCTGCGCCTGATAAGGCGAATCTTCAATGTGTAGTGAGTGGAGAAATTAAGATTAGAACGGCAACTCCTCACCTTGACACTTTATGTGCATATGAATATAATCGTGACGGTCAAGTTTTTGGAAAAGGAGATGACGGCAATGGCTGGTTCGTTCTTCTTTGGGTTCGATCGGGACCTTAGGCCCACAGTTAACGCGATCGAGCAGATCGGCGCGTGCGAGGCGAGAGGAACCGCCGACCTCTAATTTCGGGACACCCGGTCGAGAAGCCTGCCTGCAGCTGGCCAAAACCTCTACCCTGGAGCCGCTGGTTGGCGTTTGGCGAACGCAGACGCTCTCCGATGGCTGGTCGGTAGTCACTGCCGATGGCTCGCTTTCGCCTCACTTCGAGCATACCCTGCTCATCACCGATGCCGAGCCAAAGATACTCGCGAAACTATAGGAGGTAGCCTTGAGAGCAATCGGAATCATCGGATACAAGGACAGCGGCAAGACGAGCTTAGCAAGGGTATTGGCTCGCGAGTTGACGGCAAGAGGACACAAAGTAGGCGTAATCAAGCATTCATCCCGCCACTTGGACCTGCCGGGCAAAGATACTGCACTGCTGGGAGAGGTCGCCGATCAAGTAGGGGTTGTCTCGCCGCAGGGCTCAGCGGTCTTCTGGAAGAAGCCGCTGAGCCTGGAGGACATCATCCCCTTTCTGGGCGCGGACGTTGTTCTCGTTGAGGGCTTCAAGGAGGAGAAGACGTTTCCAAAGATTGTGTGTCTGCGGGGAAAGCCTGACGACCAAGATCTTTTCGACGGTCTGTCGATCTGCGCTGTTGGGCCAACCGACTATACGGAGGGAGTGGACATCCTTTTCCTTGGCAAAGACAAGGTGGGCAAGATCGCCGACCTCGTAGAGGAGAAAGCCTTCAAGTTGCCCAACCTCGACTGTGGCGGTTGCGGACGTGAACGGTGCTACGACCTGGCTTGCGAAATCGTCGGGGGAAAAGCCAGCGCGGAGGATTGCGTCTCCTTGCGGCCAACCACGGAAGTCAAAATAGACGGCCAGCCGATGCCGATGAATCCCTTTATCTCCGGCATCGTGAGAAGCACCATTCTGGGAGTACTGTCCCCGCTCAAAGGGTTCAAGAAGGGGAAGATCGAGATCAGTACTTAACGAGGTGATAGCAGTGATATCCGTTGACGAGGGTCGTTGCACGGGTTGTGGCGTGTGCGTGGGGACGTGCCCGACCAGTGCCATCAGCGTGATCGATGGTGCAGCGCGGATAGATGAAAGCTTGTGCCGGGAGTGCGAAGCCTATGTTTTTGCTTGTCCAACCGGCGCCATCTCGGCAGTGCGGGAACCAAGCGAAGCCGAAAGGTCGACTCTGGCCCCGCCTCATCCAGTCGCGCGGCTTCCACAGCTTAGTGGCAGTCCCCGGCTGCGGTTGAGCGAAGCACTGGGGTACATCAGCAGAGGAGTAGTGCCGCAGGTGTGGGCTTTCTTGAGGAACCGAGAGCAGCCCCGGCCGGTCTCACAGCGACGCGTACCTACTATCCCGTGGTCATGGGAACCGCGGTGGATGGGGCAGCGCTCGGCGGGCACGTCGCCGACGGGGAAAACGCTGGTAGCTCGACTGTTTTCGCAGAGTCTATAACAAGGAGACAGCAGGGCATGGCAAGAAGATAAAGGAAGCCAGCTTCATGACTGACGGGTGCGGGCCGACGGTGGCCTGCAGGAGAGTATCTGCCTCCTCTCGACGGATTTCAAAACCGAGGCCATTCCGCCTGGCATGCTGCTGAACCAGCTAATTGCTCCTCCGTCGCGGTCACCTATGGTCGCACAGCTACGAAAAGTGAAGGAAATAACCATGTTTAAAGGAGTTCTAGTGTCTACAAAGGTCACGTCTATCCCCGTGCATCCGCCAAGCGCAAAGAGCATCAGCTCAAGCGGCCTCGCCGCGGAATCGTTTCCTCCAACCTCTGGGGACGCATCCATGTACACTTCGTGCCCGCTAACTCCACGACCAGCAAATCGCATCCCTTCGAGAAGGGTCACCGTTGTCTTTTCCATCATCCTCCCATCTATTTAAGTATTTAAATGCTTGGCAAACCCCGCGATGTTCACTATAATTTTAGGTGACTCTTCAATGAGGAACAATCGAACAGAGATGGACAGCAAAGAGCGAAAGCGGTGGGTGGGGATCTTCTCTGCCTTGGCTAGCGAGCCACGCCTGCGGATTGTGGAGATGCTGATCAGGGGGCAACTGGAGTGTCGGGAGATCTTGGAATCCAGCGAGCTTTCCCAGCCGGCGATCTCCTACCACCTTGGTAAGCTTGAGCATGCGGGGATTATCGTCAGGGAGAAACGTGGAACGCGAAGCTGCTACCACTTAAACTGCAAGTTCATTAGTCTCATCGAACTGTTGAAAGAGGAGGACGAAGGATGAACCATGAGGTGACCATTTACACCTCGTCGACCTGCTCCTGGTGCGAGGCGGTGAAGGATTACCTGCGCGCCCGTGAGATTGACTTTGAAGAGGTTGACGTCTCTGCTGATGTGGATCGGGCACAGGAGCTGGTGGAAAGGAGTGGCCAGTACGGGGTCCCGGTCGTCGATATTGATGGCGAGATGGTGGTTGGATTTGACCGGCCACGGATTGACGCGCTATTAGAGCTCATTTAGGGGGATCAATAGTCCTGATTGGAGAAAGGGATCGAGAAACGCTTACGAAGCGGTTTTACAGCTAACTAACCCGGTGAAACTTGTGTCGTTCAAGCAGGGGTTTGTATGTGACTTTACGACCAACGCTGACAGCTTCTTGGTGCAACCGATAACCTGCTGGGAACGCTCGGTTTTGACGAAAAATAGCATTCGCATGCCCCGCCCGGAAGGGCGGGGTTCTTTACTGGCCTCTGCGAGTTATGCCATGGTCGTCGTGAGACGAATGGGCAACTCGCAGGTGTGGTCATTTCTAACAGCGTTCATTTTGGCCGTTGCGGTCTGCCAGTTCGCTTTTGCCGAAACTGAGGGACCAATGGTGATTGTCTTTCATCTGGAGGATTGTCCGGACTGCGCCAGAATGGAGGCAGTCCTTGAAGAGATGCTCACCACGTACCCGTCCCTATCGATTGCCTACTACGAGGCGAACGAACCCAGCGCTTCGGCCCTTCTAGAAAAGCTTTCCGATGCCTACCGGGTGTTGTTCGTAGATTATCCGCTCATTTTTGTCGAAGAGGATGCCATTAGCGGAGCGGGCCGAGCGAAGGAGTTGCGCTTGCGAAGAGCCATAGAGGATTGTGCCAGGGCAAACTGTTCCTCCCCACTTGCCCGGGCGAAAGAGAAGTTGATCTGCCGGCATCAGCTCGTTCTTCTTGGTACAGGTATTGCCCTATTCCTGCTATTGGCGTTGGTGTTGGGGGACTAGGAGAAGCCGTTGACGGCAACGCAGCGACTGAGCCTCTTTGCCGTGATGATCGCCTGTTCTCTTTCGATGTCTTTGGCAATACTCGGTGACCAGCCGCCAGTGGCACGCTTCACGTGTAGCGAACAACCGGAGCGCTCGCCTCTCAACGTTTTCTTCGACGCCGCGACCTCCGAAGATGCGGACGGACGGATCGTCATCTACTTCTGGACGTTCGGCGACGGTTACACCGGGTCCGGCCAGAGTATTGCCCACACCTACGCTGAGGCCGGCTGCTACAAAGTCACGCTTATGGTCATTGCCGAGGGTGGAGCAAAGGACACCGTTTCGGGGTTGATCTACGTGCCCGGGGTAGAGGAGGTGTATCCGTTTGGGGTACAAGTCGGACACGCGGCGCCCGAGTTTGCTCTCCCCGATCTGGACGGAACAACCGTGCGCATAGCCGACTTTCGCGGTCAGGTCGTGATCCTCGATTTCTGGGCCAGCTGGTGTGCACCGTGCGTCACCACCGCACCGGTTCTGGAGGAGCTCTGCCAACACTTCCAAGACGACGGCGTGGTTCTTGTTGGCGTGACGATCGATCGCCGGGTGGAAGATGCGCGTCAGTTCCAGGAAGACAACGGTTATACCTCGATGATCGCGCTGTGGGGATCGCTCGACGCCGCCCGC
The DNA here is from genome assembly GCA_964504085.1 of uncultured Thermotogae bacterium. GTDB lineage: Bacteria > Bipolaricaulota > Bipolaricaulia > UBA7950 > UBA9294 > CAZDDA01. The sequence continues at coordinate 5,581 of CAZDDA010000091.1, forward strand.
GAGGTGAAGGCGCTGTACGGAGTTGGGGAGATTCCGCACGTTTTTGTCATCGACCGCATCGGAGTCATCCGATTCTCTGGACGAGCGGAAGAACTTGATGCCGCTCACATCGAACCCTGGCTGTACGGGGACGTCACCTATGGTGAAATCTGGGAGGCCGAGGCACAAGCCGCGGGCGGTTGACCCCGCAGTCTCTGTACTGACGATGAACGAATCATTGGTCCAGATGAAAGTTCCCCACAGCAAACGCTGGTACTTGTGCCCACCCGAGAAAGAAATCCTCGTCAAGCAGTGTGTCAACCGACATGACCTTCACCCCATGACTCTAGACTTGGACAGATCTCTGGGCTCATCTCTGAAAGCGTGCCGTGTGTCAAGTCGATGATCCAGGCTGGTTGGCGTAACAATTGACATGCTCGCATCGCGATGTGCCTGCCAGTGGGTGCGGGGTGGGAAGAGCTAGTCGGTCCATAGCAAAACAGAACCGAAGCCAAGGAGGGAGACTGTTGCCATCACAAGGAACATCGCCTTGAAACCAATGAGCGGCGTGATCGCTCCCGCGACAAGGGGTCCTAGTACACCACCGATTGCACGACTTGATTCGAAAAAGCCAAGCATCACCCCTTGTCTGTTGGCGGGGGTGAGATCTCCAATGTGGGCAGTCGATCCAACAAAGAAGGGGCCAAACGACAGTCCCATAATAACGAAGCCCACTGCCATCATTGGAGCGTTACAAGAAAAAGCAAAGACCACGGGGCTTAGTACAATCAAACCGAAGCCTGCGACGAAAACCTTCTTGCGACCAACGTGGTCAGCCAGGTGGCCGGAGAGAAGCATGGTAAGCATAGCTGTGGTTGGTGCTAACGCGGCAAGAACTCCCATAATTCCTTCTGTGATGCCAATGTTCGACATATGGACGAATACCAGAGAGGCGCTTCCCAAGAGTCCCATTTGGTTCAGGGTGACTCCGAGATAGAGTCCCCTAAGGCGCCCTACTCCGAGGAAGGAAAATGATGTACGCTTCAACGGGATGTCATGCTCTTGTTGACGCGGCAGAGAGAATACAAAGAGAAGGCCGAGAAGGAAAGGACACCCAAGGAGCAAGAAGGTCCATCGGAATCCGGTGGTCGCAAGAAGTACGCCGGCCAGTATGCCCCCCGCCGCCATTCCGAAAGAGCGGGAGAAACCGATAGTAGATAGAGCTCTACCTCGGTGTGAAACGCAACTGCGTGAGGAGATCATAGACATGGTGGCAGGGACTGCGCCAATTGCAATAAGCGCGCAGAAGAAGCACGCTGCGAGGAATAACAGTGGTGGAAGAAGAAACGCAAGAACTCCCAGGCTGAGGAAACCGCCGGCGAGTGCTCCGACCAGAACGGATCTCGTAGAGACCCTATCACACAGTTCTCCCCAAAAAGCGCTTCCAACAAGTATTCCAAGCCAAAGGAGAGTCGTTGCCAGGCTGATGACAAAAGTAGATGCCCCCTGTTCCTTAAGATAGAGTTGAGGGAGCATGCGGATGGCTCCTTGCACCAGGAATACCAGCGCTACGATAATGGCTAGCTTAAGACGATGGCCGTTGTGATCTACATTTTCCATAGGGGTTCACATTGTCATCTCGGAAATCTCTAGGTTAGCTCATGATACCCTGCAGAGGTGTTTGTGACCACTCTGTGCATACAATCTACGCCCATCGTGACGCGTTAGAGTCCACTCATGTGGTGTGCTCTGCCGCAATCCCGCCCAAAACGTATCTCCTTGGTGGGCCGACACATCCTGATGTATGATTGTCGCGGGAGAGGCCGTGACATCGGATTCTGTTCCTGCTTCAGTGTGTTCCAGGGCAATCCGCGCTGGCCGGGTGTTGGCCACTCTAGGCATCAGCCCGTACATCACTTTGAGCTTGAAAGGAGCAGACCATGAGATCTGCAGTAGTGAGGCCATCTTTGCTGACAAAGGCGTCGATGATTGTGCTGGTCGGGATCGCGCTACTCGTTGGGCCCGGCAGCGCATTGGCCTGGAGCCAGGACCAGCCCGCCGCAACAGACATTCGGCAAGCTGTTGGGGATGCGTCAGTCTTCTGGGATCAGTTTGACTGGGTGGATCTAATCTGCGGCGAGCAGGCGCTTTGGAGAGTGCTCGGTTGGGACATGGCGAGTTGGCGAGGAGAGGCTCAGTATCCGGTGTCGGAATTCAAGACGTGGAGAGACATAACGGAACGAGAGCGAGCTGCTGCCGTACTGCTGGGATACAACGAGGAGCTGTGGGATGCCGATCCGGAAGGGTTCTGGGGTGAGTTTGATTGGGAGGAGTTCCCTGTTGAGATACAAGCGTTGTGGGAGGTCCTCGGCTGGAGTGAAGCTAGCTGGCAGGGCGAAGCTGACGAACCGGATTCCGAGGCCAAGCCCTGGAACGAATTAACCGAGGAGGAGCGTGCTGTCGCCGGGAAACTGGGTTACGATGAAGATACCTGGGATGGGTAGTGCTTCTACACAAGTGTGAGTGGCGGCCTGCTTCCCTGAA
>CAZDDA010000092.1:0-8026 GCA_964504085.1 uncultured Thermotogae bacterium
TCAGGATGATCGACTGCAAGCCGGTCTTGGCAGTCGTCTCCAGGACGGCGATTTCCGCCTCTCGCTTGGTAATCCCATACACATCTTCTGGGACACAAGGGCTGGTCTCATCGTAGGGAATCTCACTGCCTTCACCTACTGCCTTGATCGAGCTAAGGTATATGAAACGCAGTACACCCGCTTGTACGCAGGCTCTTAGAACGCGCTGTGTTCCTTCAACGTTAACATTACGAGAGGCATCGAGTGGACCATCTGCCCTGTCGCGCAAAACGTGAGTTCTCCCCACTAAATGCACAACAGCACCTACCTTTGACAACACCTCCAACCAACCATCATTCCTCGTAACATTTACTGCCACAGGCTCAACTTCAGAAGGAAGGCTACCTCGAGCTTCAAGTCTACGAATGGTCCCCCGAACATCCCAGCCGCATCTTAGAAGCTTGGTACAGAGGTGCTGCCCGATAAAACCGTTGCTCCCTGTAACCAACACCCGCTTCATAACGGCACCTCTTCTGCGGTATCGAGAGGCCAGCGATTACCCAAGAGCTCTCGGTAAAGGTGGAGAGTTTGTGCACCAACAATGGCCTCAGAAAACTCTGCTTCCGCAATCTCACGCCCGGCGTGGCCAAACTCTTCTCTCAAGGTTGGCGACCTAAGAAGAGTCTGGATCGCCTCGGCCAGCGCCACACTATCGCGGGGTGGAACCAGGAGTCCGTTTACCCCTTGTCGAACGATCTCCCTGCATCCCGGCACATCCGTGGCTACAATGGGACGAGCGCAAGCAGCGGCTTCCAGCAGAACCTTCGGAAGCCCCTCACGATAGGAAGGCAAAACTACAATACTAGCAGTAGACAGGGTTGAAACCATATCCTCTTTTTGTCCCCACCACTCGACAATACCTGCTTGCACCCAACCATTCAGTTTGGCTAAAGGTACTGTGAGTCGATTCCCTTCATCTGGAGAGCCCACAAGGACAAACCGGACGTCCGGTTGCTCTCCTTGAATGCACCTAGCTGCATCTACAAACTCACCCACGCCTTTGTCCCAGAGCATACGCGATGGAAGCATCACGACAGAATTACCCTCAGGCTGTCTTGTTGCCTTGAATCTTGAACAATCTACACCTGAGCCACGGATCAACACAGCCTGTTCCCGTAGGAGCAAACCAGAAGAGCAAAACTCCTCAAGATCGTCCCGATTCTGAAAGATGGTACGGCTCTGAGGGAGATGAAGGGCCATGCGATAGAGTTTCTTCGCAATCCAGCGCCGAATCCTAGCGTAACCATGCGATGAAAATGCATAACCCAGGCCACTAATTGCGTTGATTACTGCCTCTTGCCGTGTTAGCCAAGCAGCAAAGGAGCCATAAAGAATAGGCTTCATTGTCACATGATGAATCAACTCGGGCCTGATTCTATAATACAATCTCGCTAAAAAAACAAATGTCCGGAACTCCGGAATCGGACCGGAGAGTTTTCTCAACATTGGCATTCGCAAGAAGCTCAACCCATGCTGGCGAATGACCTCACCTTTCCCTGTATCAGCGGCTGCAACAACGACGTGAAACCCAGCTTTCTTAGCAGCCAGAGCAATCGGAAGCCTATGAGAGAGGAAAAACCAGTCGACGTTTACAACGAAAAGAAGAGTTGGCCTTGGCACTGGCAGTTCTTCGTTACCCTTGTCTTGCAAATCATTTGCAGGGAATGATGCTTGGTTTGACCTGCTCTGTTTTCCCGCAGCTACAGGAGGATTCTTGCCTTCGTTCTTAGGATTCACCAAGTCTCTCCACTGGATGCTCCTCATTTTGTCTTATTGTGGGCAAGCGGAAAGCAAAGGTTCACTATTGGGTGGGCCGTGCCTTCATTGTAAACAGCATGAGCGACATTAAACGAGACAGCCATAAGAACCATCCTCGTGTATTCCCCTGATTTTATGTTTCTCAATAAACGCACAGTCTACCCGCGGGAATCTTTACCCCTGATGGTTCCTATACCACTCTACCGTCTGTTCCAGACCTTTACCCACGTTCACTTTGACCTTATAGCCTAAGAGTTCTTCTGCTCCAGAGACATCCGCCAACGAATGACGGACATCCCCGAGCCTCTCTTCGGCAAACCGAGGCGTCAACTCAGCGGGCGCTCCGACGGCCCGGCTCAGCAATCGTGCCAGCTCATTGAGCGAAAGCTGCTGCCCGCAGGCAATGTTGAACACCTCTCCGGATACGCCTTCAGCCCGAGCGGCAAGCAGATTCGCCTCTACGACGTTCTCAATATACGTGAAGTCTCGAGACTGTTCTCCGTCCCCGAAAATCGTCGGCGGCTCGGCGTCAAGCAGAGAGGTAATGAACCTGGCGACCACACCGGAATACTGCGATCCCGGGTCCTGCCTCGGACCGAACACATTGAAGTAGCGAAGGCACACCGTTTCCAGCCCGTAAACGCGGTGAAAGGCCTGACTGTAGAGCTCTCCCACGTACTTGCTCACCGCGTACGGCGAACGAGGCTGCGGCCTCATCGTTTCCTTCTTGGGGAGTACCGGAGAGTTTCCGTAGACAGAGGAAGAGGACGCATAGACCACACGCTCGACGCCGGCATCACGAGCCGCAACAAGGACATTGAGCGTCCCATCGACGTTGACCTCGTTCGTGCTTATGGGATCCTTCACAGAGCGCGGCACAGAGGGCAGCGCCGCTTGATGAAACACGCAGTCGACGTTGTCCATCACCTTGCCGACCAACGAGGCATCACGGATGTCGCCTTCGACAAACTCAATCTCGGATAGGAACGGCTTAATGTTGTGCTTCCTTCCGGTGCTCAGATTGTCGATGACTCGAACCTCGCGGCCCTCCTTGACAAGGCGCTCAACAAGGTGAGAGCCGATAAAACCAGCGCCACCTGTTACTAGACACAAGCTGAACAATGTCTGCTCCTTACAAACGCAAGAGCCTCCTACAACAGGAAGATGTTCTTGTATCTGCCGACGATGGCGGCAGTGGCATTGCGAGTGTCGAACACCAACAGAGCATTTCGCGCGATGAATTCCCAATCATAGTCCGAATGATCCGTGACAACGATCACGCAATCCTGAGCACCGAGGAGTTCACTGCTCACAGCCTGAGAGGCAAGGGTCCTTTCTTCAAACTCTACGACGGGCACGTGCGGATCATTGTACGAAACATCCGCCCCTCTTTGTTCCAGCAGTCTGATGATATCCAGAGCGGGGGATTCACGGACGTCATTCACATCGGCCTTGTACGCAACCCCCAACACCAAAATTTTGGAGTCTTTGAGTGGCTTGACTGCTCGGTTGAGCAACTCAGCGGTACGCTCCACGACATAGGCCGGCATCTGCGTGTTCACCTTGTCGGCAATCTCAATGAAACGAGTCACTGCCCCGGAGTTCTTTGCTTTCCATGAAAGATACATCGGGTCAATAGGAATACAGTGGCCTCCCAAGCCGGGCCCGGGGTAGAATGCCATAAATCCGAACGGCTTTGACTTTGCAGCCGCTATCACGTTCCAAATGTTGATCCCCATCTTGTGGGCGCTAACAGCCAGCTCATTCATCAAGCCGATGTTGACCGCCCTGAACGTATTCTCCAACAACTTGGCCATCTCCGCTTCACGGGTGGAATCAAGAGGAATCACTTGCGCAAACAGCTCGCTGTAGAGTTCAACGGCCCGTTGGGTGCACTTTGGGGTAACCCCTCCTACGACCTTCGGGATATCCCGCAACCCGTATTCTCGATTTCCCGGGTCGACACGCTCCGGAGAAAAGGCCAAATGGAAATCCTTTCCCACCACTAGACCACTACGTTCGAGAAGGGGAACGATGAGTTCCTCCGTCGCTCCGGGGTAGACGGTGCTCTCAAGAATAATCAGCTGCCCACGCTGTAGGATTCCGGCAACCTGCCTGGCCGCCTCGACCACGTATGACATATCCGGAGCCTTGGTCTTGCGCAAGGGGGTCGGGACACAGACACTGATGGCCTGAGCGTTCTTGAGCGGCGCAAACTCGCTGCCAACGTACAGCCGGCCGGCTGTCACCTGTTCATTGACAACAGCATCCGAAACGTCGCCAATGTAGCTTTTGCCTTCCGCCAGGAGCTCCACCCGCTCGGCAGAAAGGTCGACACCATATACGTCAAAGCCACGCCGACAGAACTCCATTGCCAGCGGCAGGCCAACGTAGCCAAGCCCGATTACCCCTACAGATCCGCGGTTTGTCACAACTTCTTTCACTTCACTCATGATCATCTGGCCCCAGTTGCTCGCCTACCCGGCCTCTGCAGAACAGCAGTAGCTCCGATTCCCCACGCCCTCACAGCATCACTCGTCGGACTCATCTCCAGTGGTCTCTTCTAGCCCTCTTTCCTGAACAGGAATATGCGAAGCCGTGTTTCAGGGTACTTGTTTAAGACACAGTTCTCGGCAAACATGTTTTCGTCCTTCACTCTGGCAAAGCCTATTGCTTCGAACATATCGATATACTCTTGCCTCGTTCTGTATACGGCGCTGTAGTTTGCGCGCAGGTTCTCGGAGTACCTGTCATGGATCTCGTACCTGCCCGAGATCCCAACCCCGTCCCTGACGACCAGATCGCATCCTCCCTTCGCATAGGCTCGAATCGCGGAGAGCAGATTGTCACAGTCACCGTCATTCATATACACAAACAATCCCGAGACAAAGACCAGGTCGATTCGTTCCTTTGGCGCAAACTCCTGCACGGGACAGCACACAAACTCCACATTACGGATGTTCTTTTCTCGAGCCTTCCGCTTCCCCACGTCCACGAGCTCGCCGATGTAATCGACTGCAATGACTCTCCTGCAATGCTCCGCAAAATGGAAACTCCAGTTGCCGGTCCCTGCCCCCAGATCCACCACTGTCTTGCTGTCGTCCAAACGCACGTATTGCGATACTTTCTCCTTCTCAAGCGCCAGTTTAATCTCCAGCAGGGCCGGGTCTTCTTCCAGGTTTGTGACGCTCTCATAGCTCACCCTTCCAAGCTTCCTGGCCTGAGCCTCCCAGAAATCTCTTACTTTTTTCGAATCGATGGCTATTGGCGGTCCCCTCTCCTCGAAGATCCTGTGTCGCAGTCCACGTCCGTTGGAGCCTCAATGTCCGCGTGTTGCATACCGGTAGGCGGAATTGTCGAAGATTTCGATCTTACAGGCCCTGTTCTTGACATCCTTTATCCGGGTATTCGCCATAAAATCGTACTCAAAACAGGTGAACTCGTTTGCATGTTTGTGAGGAATCGGCAAGAGGCGAACGCCGAGTGGCTTGTTTGCGGTGATTGACAATGCAGCGACATCGAGAATCAGAGATGAGATCTCTTCCTCGAACACGTCACCGGGGATTGGAACCATGTCAAGACCGCAGCCGCAAACGGAGCCGTAGGAAAGAAGGGAGTCCATGGAAAACGTCTTGGTGTTGTTGTGCGCACCAAGTCCCACGTCCTCAAGAACTGAGAACATGACCCCACAGAAGCCGGTGGAACGAATTCCACTTTTTATGAGCACCTCGTCCAAAATATCCGTCAGGTATGAAGTGAAAAACAGGGTTCCGTTGCCACCAAAGCTCTCCATTCCCAATCGCTCGATAATCGACGCCACACTGTGGTTGTCTTCAGGAAATGGGGCAAGCGATATGTCGACCCCATAGTAGATCATTCCCGTTCTGCGCTCCACCTCAAGGGCTGTACTCTCAAGGCCTGCGAGCCTTTCTACGAGGAACTCAACCAGTCGTTCATGAATCGCATCGAGGCCGTCTCCCCCGTGCGATTCGATGATATCGAGAAAATCTCGGGCAAACTCCAGCGCCAGCGAGAACCCGATCTCTCCCGTATGGTAGGTAAACGGGAAGAAGGGAGTATGGGGCCTGCAATTGCAGGAAATTCCCAGGCGGAAATTGTCGTGCCCGTTGTTGCTCAACCGGGACACGGATTTGATCAGCCTTCCCGCCATGTGGATCCCTCTCAAATCCATCTCGTTGTTGTGGACGGCGATTACATTGAGAAAAGCGTTTTTGTTGTGGACGACGGTCTCCACCAGGGCATCGTGCAGTGCCCTGTAATCCGCAGCACCGGCAGTGAATACGGGCAGGCAGAACCATCTTACGCCGCTCCCCTCACAGAGTCGGGAAGCCTGATCAGCGATTTCCACAATGCGCATGTGACTACGCGCGCCGTTGGAACCGAAAGGAGACAGGGAGATCCGATGCGTTCGAACCGCCAAACCTGTGTCGACAAACGCTGCATCGACAGAGCCGAAGAACTCGGAGATCCCTGAGAGAAGCGATGTCATGTCGTCTGAAACGGGATCGACGCCTAAGGTGATGGCGCGAATGTTCATGCTTGAGGATCCTCCCTGGGCGCACAGCGCCGAAGGAAATTGGCGTAGTCAAGGGGGGTCTTGACTTGTATCACGCTGTTCTCACTGGTTACGACGGTGTGAATAGGTCTCTGTCGATCTATCGGTAGATTCAACACCGAATAGATGTGTGGGTTTTCCCGGCAGTTGCGTTTCCAGATTCGAAGGAGATGGCGGTCGCATATCTTGTAGATGTCGAGGGGTTGAACATCGTCGGGACTACGAAGCTCGCCCGGATAGATGTTGGCGATCTTCCCGTCTTCTTCGAGGATATTCACATCCGTCCGGCTGCGGTTTTCCTTGTGTGCTGCCAGAATGGCGTTGTCTTCACCGAGCAGACCAAGAACATCGTCCATGATGAACAGGTCGGTTTGTAGAACATAGCAGGGTTCATCGGAGAGCGCAAGGCTCAGGCTGTGACTGTCTTGTGTGAATTGCCAGTCTGCGTTGTAGATGTAGTTCAGCTCGGGATAGAGATTCATGATATTGACGGCTCTGTATCCCACAACAACCGTGATATCGAGCCCCCGAAAAAGCCTCAGGTACTGATCCATGATCGTCTCGCCGGTGTCGGAACGCCTCAGCAGAATCTTGTTGAATCCACCGACCTGATATCCCTCGCCCGCCGCCAACACGATGGCTCTCATTTCACACCTACTCCTTTGCTGTCTGCAAGTTCTTCCAAATAGAAGCAGCACTCGTGGATCGGCACCGGAAACCCGTGTTTGGCGGTCTTGTACGGGTAGATATCGCCGGCCAATGCGCGCCGCGTGACGGTCTCTCGTGTTACATGATACTGCTTTCGCAGACTCCAGACCTTCACTGCCTCGTACGGAAACATCTGACACGGAACACGGGCCAGATTGAGTTTCTTGGCCACCTCGAGGCGATGCATGCCGTCCATCACAAGGTACGCATCCTTTTCCACAGCGAGAGGCTTACGCCAGACTCCCTCTTTGGCAATCTTGTTCTGCAGCCACTTCGCCCTCTTTGAACTGTGCCCTTCGATGGGCCTCAGCTTGTCTACGTCCACCAGCGAGATGCCCAGCGCCGCGTGGTATTCCTCAACCGTATTCAACGACATGACCCCGCAGCCGGACAGGTCAACCGCGTAGCTCGGCAGCTCCTCAAGATGACGGATCCAAGGGGCATGGTAGTACTGGTTTGTGTCCTGTTCACAGGCCTCCACAAGCAGTTCGTAGTATCGTTCCAATTGATCCGGACCGACCTTCAACAGTCCCGTCATTTTAGAATAGCCACGATAGGAATCCTGGTACTCCGGAACGATTCGAAGATCGACCACCCTGCGGTGTCCATCGACTTTCACAATTCCCCCGTACATCCCGGACACAAACGGGCCCGTGGTGAACCACAACGAGCGGCGGTCCTCGGGGTTCACTATTTCGTCAAAACAGGCATCCGAGAGGATGGTATCCGCCTCGATGAGAACAAACGGCATCAGTCGTTTGCGAAGAGCCAGCGTGAGCGAGAGAATGTTCTTGTCCTCCCTGAACCGCTTGTTCTTGATCAGCGCTATGTCCAGATGGTCATACTCCTTGAGTTTCGCCACGACCTTTCTCTCCCCGTGCCCAACGACAACAGAGACTCGGGTGATGCCGCGACTCGAAACCTGCTTGACGATCCGTTCCAAGA
>CAZDDA010000093.1:0-7984 GCA_964504085.1 uncultured Thermotogae bacterium
AACGCCTGCTTCTGCCTGGCGTCGCGAAGGGTGATCAAACGATCGTCCACCAGATAGAAGCCTGGAACGTGGCGTTCAAACTCGATGAGCAACGACTCGTTTGCGCGCCGATCGTCATTTCCCATGATCACGTAGATATCCAATTGGCGATGAGCCAACAGAAAGCTCTCCAGCAGCGGGAAAAACTCCCTCTCGAAGAAGGCGCGCTGTGCGCTGACCCCCTCGTCGTCCGGTTGCTTTCCCGCTGCGCCGCCGCATAGAGCACTCGGGGCAAGATCACCTGTTATGAATACCGAGCTGATCCGCCACACCTTAATAACGCGCAAGAGGAGTTCGTACAGGCGAAGGTTTCCGTGAAGATCACTCACTGCGACAGCCTGCATCATGGCCTTCTCAGGGTATCCTGCACACCATCGATGTCAAGAGGAACACGGCGTTCTCAACCCTTCAGCAAGCAGAAGAACGTATCGGATTGTCTGAAGAGCATCTCGAAGATGAGAAAACACATGCCCCGCCGAGCTGGCGAGGCACCATCGGAAGGTACAACAACGCTTCACGCATCTGCGCTTCCGGTCCACCCACCCTGTTGTAGGTCAAGTCGGCAAATGCGACCCCCGCCCATTTCCATGTTGTCGCAAGAAAAAGCCGAACTGGCTCATAGCCGTTTTCCCAAGACAATATGGCCTCTGCAATAGTAGGATGTAGCGGGCACCAAGCCACATCGAGCACGCATCCGATACTGCAAAACTGAAGATTGCCCTTGCTGTTCAGAGGCCTCCGCTGAGCTACAACTACTCAGCACAAATGCCGGTGTGTAGCGTAGACTACTGGAAATCCCCCAACCCGCAGCCAAGACCAGACCCATGATGGTCTCGACCCGCTGTGATGGGTGCGATCGACCCTCCGCCCTATATCGCCAGGGCAATCATCAGGGTTCCGAAGGCCAACACGATGCCGCCGGCAATCAACAGGCTGGTGCCGATCGGGCGTATCACGGGAACGCGTGTACCAACCACTGTCTTGACCTGCACACCGCTTGAGGCATCTTCGTTCATCAGGACCAGAGCGTAATCGCCGGATTCCACGTCCCAGGTGAAGGTCTGCGGGCCGACACCGTGTGCAGAGGCGGTCCAGAAGGCTTGAGCCGCGGGCGTCTGAGGAGCAGCCACGCCCGGATGTGTCACCAGCGTCGCCTCGAACGGTTCCGCCTCCAGTTTCACGATCTCGTCGTAAGCGACGCCACCCAGGTAGCCGTCCAAATCTGCGACTTCGGCAAGACCGACAAACACGCCCTTCTCCGACTCACGATTCTCCGCTGAAATCCTCAATGTCGCGACCGTGCCTGCGTCAATCGGTCCCGGTATCTCAATCTCAACTTCCGCCGGCGGTGTGGTAATGGCATACGTCTCCGTCCCCAATCCCACCGATTTTGAGTTGATGAATCCTTCACTGTCGGTCATCGCTTCATCCACCCACAGCAGGGTTCCCCCACCGATGAGCAGCCCCGCCGCCACCAACGCCCCGGTGATTCCGAGAAGTCCCACTAGTAGCTTGATCATCCTTGCCCTCCTTTCGAACACATCTCCGAACATACGCCACGCGCAATAGATGCGTCATCTTTTCTTGGACAACCCAGGTCACTGCGATAATCGCTACGCGGTTGCCCAAATTCAATCTTGACTTAGACGTCAATCTGTGTTAGATTTATATCTAAGTTATACCGATGTCTACGATCGAAGCCCGGGAGGAGGGCCAAGAGGATCATGAGCGCCAACAGGGAACAACAAGCGACACCGAAGCCGAAGCTGCTGTGGGATTGCGGGACGGCCTATGACTTTTTCCAGAGCCTGATGGTGCTTCACCATCCGTCGAAGTTCAGCGTCCGTGGAGCGTGGACGGCAGGGATGCGCGCACGTCTGTCCCCGGACGCTCGCGATGTCCTCGAGAAAAGCCAGGCGATCATCCACATGCCGGCCCACTGGATCCACGCCCTTCCGAAGCCGAAGGACGTAGAGACGGCGCTGTGGAGCCTGGGGCAGATCCCTCCCGCCAAGCGGCTTGAGGCATTGTCCCTCGGCCCATGCGACCCGCCGAAAGAGATTGCCGTCTTGCTTCGAAACGTGGCGAAACACGGGGCCTGGAAAAAGAAAGACCTTGAACTTCTCCACGACTGTTACCAACGCGAGTGCGCAGAACACAAGCGCCCGCCCAGCTACAAGAAGCTCGTAGGGGCCCTCGATGTGTGGGCGGAAGCGGAGGCATTTGGGGAGCGATATCTCGCGGCGCTTAGAAACTACCGGGAAGTCTTCTTCGTCGAAGAGGAACAAAGGATCGAGCCGGCTCTGAAGGAAGCCCTCGCGCGTGCACAGAGACTGTCGAAGAAACTCCCCCTGAGCGACCTGCTCGAGGAGCTGTCTCAGGGAATCCGGATCGACGAGCCGCTGGCGGTCAACGAGTTGGTCTTCGTCCCCTCGTATTGGATCACGCCACTGATCATAATGCTTCCCGTCGGCCCCAAGAGACAACTCTTCCTGTTCGGAGCACGTCCGCCTCAGGCGTCGCTTATCCCGGGCGAGACGGTTCCTGACACATTGGTGCGGGCCCTCAAGGCCCTCTGCGATCCGACACGACTGAAGATCCTGCACTATCTCGGGCAGGAACCGCTCGCGGCGGCACAGCTCGCTCGACGGCTGAGGCTGCGGACACCGACAGTCATGCACCACTTGCACGCCCTGCGTCTTGCCGGTTTGATCCAGGTCACAATGGGCGTTGATGCGGGAAAGGAGAAGAATCGCTACGGCCGCCGGCCGAACGCGCTATCGGATGTCTGCGATATGCTGAAAGGCTATCTGGGAAACGGGAGGTGAGAGCAGGATGAAATCGGAATGCTCGCAGAAGCACTGGAACGAACAGAACTGTAAATGGGTCGGTGATCGGTCCCACGTGTTGTGTGTTCACGCCGGAGACAGGCGCAATCAAAAGACCCTCCCGCGTGAGTCTACAGGAGGTTGGCAATGGATCACATGCTGATCAATGATTTGGCCATGCTTCGGCAAAAAGAGCTTTTGGCCGAATCGGAAAAGCGACGTCGCATTCTGCCGGTGCTTCGGCAGGTGCAGGCCCAGCGACAGCTGCGCCGAGCGATACGGCAATTTCTGAAACTCAACGGCGACACCCGCCGGCTGACAAACGAGCTGCCGGCGCTCATTCACAAAGCCGAGCAACAGCTGGCAGAAAGAATCGGTACGTGTAGCTGCGTATCATGCCGCTGACAGAATAGACGGTGGCGGATGGGGCATCCCGACGGAAGGCCGCCGGGGAGAGCCGTGCCTCATCCGCCCCGCTGGTTTGCGAAGAACGCGCCGCAACAAGGAACCGGCGTCCCCAGTAGCAACGGGCGATGACGTGCGTTGCCGCAAGGTCATCCTGCTGAGTGTAACGGGCATCACATCCAGCGCGGATCGGCTCGTCTTTGAAGCCGGTCCGCCGACCGTGTAGCCTCTCCCGACAGTTCGGTTCCAACGAGACAACACTCGAAGCACGGGGGACAGTCTGATGCTCTCTACTTTGTTGCAACGCACGTGGGAACGGGTGAGGCTGCATCCGACGATCTACCGACCACTGCTGCGTCGTGCCTATCCAGTATCACTGGGGATGCTGTCGTTCACCCTTCTCAGTGTGGTCGACACCGCCATGCTGGGACGACTCGGCGCGGGCCCTCTTGCTGCTGCGGGAATCTCCTCGACGGCCTACTTCGCGATCGTCTTCTCGCTGGCGGGGATCGGAATCGGCGTACAGACGCTGGTGTCTCGGCGCTTCGGAGAGAAGAAACCGATGCAGTGTGGTGAAGTCCTCGGCGCTGGGTTGCTCCTGACGCTCGTTGCGGGAGTTCCGCTGGTGATCGTCTCCCCGAGACTGGCCCACCTCATCTCACCGGTGTTCTCAAACGACTTGACAGTCGTACACATGGGTGAGACCTACCTTCGCTACCGCTTTCTTGGATCCCTGTTCTTCCTCGTCAATTGGGCCTATCGGGGCTTCTACAACGGGATAGGGGACACGAAGAAGCAGCTGATCTACGCTGTGCTCATCACCAGCGCCAACGTCGTGCTCGACTACTTCCTGATCTTCGGCCACGCAGGATTTCCTCGAATGGAGATTCAAGGGGCAGCGATCGCGTCGTCCATTGCACTGGGCATCGGTACAGTATACTTGCTCGCAGCGAGCCTCCGATCCCACTATCGGGCCAGGTACCGACTGTACCGACATCTTGCAGGCGTTGTACGCTGGATCGGACCGACCCTTCGACTGTCGACCCCAGTGATGGCACAGCGGTTCCTCTCCGAGACCAGTTTCTTCATTTTCTTCATGATCATCTCCCGCATCGGCATCCTGGAGCTTGCGGCAACAAACGTGATGCTGTCCATCCACCATCTCACCATTATGCCTGCGCTGGGGATCGCCGTTGCTGCCGCAACGTTCGTCGGCCAGGGTCTCGGCGCCAACAACCCTGAGCAAGCCGAGCAATACGCGTGGGAGGGGGCGAAAATGGCGGCCTACCTCATGGGCGGATTGGGGCTTTTATTCATCGTGATACCAAGTGCGGTGTTCTCGATTTACACGTCCGATCCTCAGGTCATCGCCGCGGGGCGGCTCCCACTCGTACTTCTTGGGCTGACACAGGCGTTCGGGGGCGTTGCCATTGTGTTGAGCAACGTGCTGCAGGGCGCCGGTAACACGCGCTTCGTGATGCTCGCAGAATTGCTGATCTGCAGCGGAATCTACCTCCCGGCCACGTACCTGATCGGACTGCGGTTCAGAGGCGGAATCGTGGGAGCCTGGACGGGTGAGTACGTGTACTGGATTTTCCTCGCGCTTCTCGTGACGTGGAAATTCCGGAAAGGAACGTGGAAGAAGATCCGAATATGATTAGCTACGTTCTACTGAACTCCACGCCAGAGCATGTTGTTTCTGCTTTTAGCGTGCTGCAACGTCATCCTCGCCACCTATAGAGCGAGCCGCATGACGGCTTCGCCGTCTTCGTAGTCGCCGGTCAACTCAAACCCCAACCGTTCGTAGAACCCCTGCGGCCCACCGTTAGCCTGTACAACGCTCGTCAATAGTTCGCTGGCATTCGGACGACTCCTCACGTGTCGAATAAGGAGCTCAACGGCCCGTCGGCCGAAGCCGCTTCCCTGGTATCGCGCATCGATCATCAGGCGCCACAGGTAGTACTCGGGTTTGTCCGGATCGTCCCACAGCATGACAAAACCCACCGGGGTGTCGTCAGCGTAGATCGCTCTAAACCACGCGTACGGCGAGAAGTGGGCCTGGGCGATCGAGCGAGCGTTGCCGGCAACGAACTTCCTTTGATCCTCTCTGACTTGCAGCTCCAGGATAGCGCCGAGAGTCTCCTCTGTGATTTTGCGAAGCGTCACGCTGCTATCGGAATGTGGTTCCTGAACATCTGAGCCGGACACGGTCACTCCTTGGATAGGCCGGTTTCGTCTTTGTTTGGGCGTTTGCTCCCCAAAATAGAGAGAGCGCCGGTCTATCGATCAGCCGCGAACAGAACGCTGCACGGCCACGTTTTCTTGAGCCGCGCAGTCCACTGCTCGATGAGCTCCTTCTTATCAACGCTTGTGGTCTTCACGTAAAGCCCGGCAGCAAGGGCACCCGAGCGCATCTTCCCCAATATGTCGCTGTGACGACAGCCTGCCGGCTCGCCGCACTCGCAACACGAATCGATCCCCTTGCCCGAGGCGCACGCCTTCATTTCGCAGCCATCCCTTCCTCCACCGTTCAAACATCCCGGACAAAGAGGCATCGCCTGAATCGATTCGAGTCCCCTTGCAAACTCCCGGTAGTCGAACTCCTTGGGGACCCACTCCTTCAGTCCGTACGCTTCGATCATATCCGCGTACCGTTTTGTGAGCTCTCGCAACGCACCATTGCCCACCACGCAACTGCCACACCAGATTCCGCAGAAACCAATCTGATCCTTCACCCGTTCAAAGTCCGTGGCCTTTGACAGACTGTTCACCGAGCATCTCCTTCAACCCTCGCCAGCGATGATCGGCCCATCTGTGGCTCCCCCTCAGTTTCCATGACCGGTTCAGACAATATATCCCTCTGCTCTTCGCTTCGCAGGATTCTGGAAGCGGCCCATCCCCGTGCGCAGCTTTTCAAATCCCAACTTCCTGTAGAAATCCTCCCTCCCGGGAACTGCGTATATCAGAACCGGGCCGCTGGGAAGCCGCTCGGAAAGGCTCTGCATGATCCTAGTGCCGATGCCTTGCCCCTGGTACTCCGGAAGGACGACGAGGTCGTAGACCGCAGACTGCCAGACGGTGTCCGAAAGGGCCCTACCCAAGCCAACGAGTCGTCCTCGCGAATAGGCGGTGCACAGCAGGAAACTGTTCTCGTAGGCTCGGCGAAACATCTCCGGGGTTCTCTTTCCGAGCGGCGCCCGCTCAACAACGCTGACCGCTTCTTCCCAATCAACGTGATCTGTTCCAAACTTCAGTTCCACGTGCATCTTGCCATGCCTCAGGATTTTCGATCGGAGACTGCGAGTGTTGAGCGGCTCACGAGGGCACAGGATTTTTCATTGATTGCTCATCGGCGCAGTCTTACGTTAGTCCGCCTCAACGATTCTCCACAAGTCATACACGCCGCGTTTCGGCTCTCCTTTGGCGACACCGGTCAGCGCTTCCTTCAGTTTGGAACCGGTGGTTGCAAGAGCGGCCTCAGCGTCCTCTTTCGACTGCCAAATACTCAAGCCCCCACATTCGCCGGTGTCGTCGTTTCGGAACATGGTCAACCTTTTGAACCCCTTCTGGCTCCTAAGCGTAGAAGAAAAATTCTCGCCCAGTTTGTCCCCGAACTCTTCCATCCCCGGTCCTAGGGTGAACATTGTGAGTAGCACGTGCATCGCTCATCCTCCTTTCATTAAAGTTGGAGCTGCGGAAATCCCGTGCTCTTTCCATGAGCCGCGCAACAACAATGATGATCTCGCAGACCCGCAACATACTACCACGAGGACAGCGGTATGACTACTGCGGGCTTTCCGTGTTCTCGCTGAACAGCGCAACGACTGTCAGCCAGTGCCTTTGGAGGAAAGAACAAGTGCGATCTGGCAGAGCTTGGTGTTGGATTGTAGGATTTGGCACCACCGTGCTCCGAAATAACGCTCAGTACCTATCAAGGCTAGAACTAAGGCTTACGCCCTTCGACCTCCCCTGGAATCTCCCGGATTGTTTGTGCGATCATAGGATTGTCCGATCACCGTATACGAAAGCGCTTTCAAAAGGGGTGAAGCTCGCGCATGAGGAAGGATCAACTCGACACACCGTGCCTTGTTTTGGATCTCGACGCCTTTGAGGAAAACCTGAAAACGATGCAGGACACCGTCTCGGCTTCTGGGAAGAACCTCCGCCCTCACGCCAAGACGCACAAAAGCTCGGTAATAGCGAAAAAGCAACTCGCGATGGGCGCAATTGGCATCTGTACCGCGAAGATTTCCGAGGCGGAAGCCTTAATCGGCACCGGCATAGAGATAATCCTGATCACTGGCCCTGTGGTCACTTCAACGAAGGTAGCGCGGCTTCTGGAATTGCTTGAGCACTCGCCCTCTCTGATGACCATTGTTGACCATCCGGACAACGTGTCAGCGCTCAACGACGCACTACGAGAGCGCAATCTGCAAATGGAAGTGCTCTTGGACATCGACGTGGGGCTTCACCGGACCGGTGTGCCTGCGGACCGGGCATTGGCACTTGCCGATGTTGTGCTCGACTGTGACCGCCTTTGCCTCAAGGGGATTCAGGCCTACGCGGGCCAGGTTCAGCACATCCCCGATTACCAGGCGCGAGCGGAGGCATCACGCGCCAGCCTGGATACTGCTACACACATCTTCCGCACGCTGAAGGCAAAGGCACCGGCATGCACGATTCTCAGTACATCGGGAACAGGCACGTACGAT
>CAZDDA010000094.1:0-7952 GCA_964504085.1 uncultured Thermotogae bacterium
CTTGATCTGGTCATAGAATCTCCCAAACGGACTGTCTTTGGGGATGAACGCCAGCACGATGCATCCGTCTGCTCTGAGAACCCTGTATGCCTCCGCAAAGGTCTGGTTGACGTCATCGACAAAGCAAAGGGTGGTGACAAGAAGGGCCACATCGTAGACGGCGTTAGGGAGAGGGAGGGCCTCCGCCGTCCCCTGTCTTACGCAGATTCCACGTGCGCAGGCGAGCTTGGCGATGCCTGCTGCCGGTTCAACACCCTCTTTGATTCCAAGCCTTGAGGCAAACCGCCCGCTCCCCACACCGATCTCAACGCGGCGGCCCTGCGACGGGAGCAAAGACTTCACCGCTAGCAGTTCGGATGCATAGATTCTCTCGTTTTCATCGAACCACGCGTCGTATTGCTCGAAGTGTCTTTCAAACGCTTGCGTCTTGGCCATCTGCTTTTTGGCCTCCTTCCTGGATCATCGCGAGCAGGCTTGCTTTGGTTGCAAAGAAACGCTCGCTTGTCCGGCGCTTGTCGTTGGCATCCCTCTGCTCAAACAGGACCTCCCCGACGACAGATGCCGGCCGGTCCGTGAGAACGATGATCCGCTCTGCGAGGATGAGTGCCTCCTCGATGTCGTGAGTTACCAACAGCATCGTGCGGCCCAACTTTTGAATGAGATCCGCCAGCCAGTCTTGCAAGCGCTGACGCGTTATCGTATCAAGCGCTCCGAAGGGTTCATCCAAAAAAAGCATCTCCGCGCCGGTCATGATGGTCCTCAATAGGGCTGCGCGCTGTTGCATTCCACCTGAAAGCTCGTGCGGGTAGATGTCCGCAAATCCTGTCAGCCCGAACGGTTCAAGCTGCGCCTCCACGGCCCTTCTTCGTGCGCGTTTGTCGACCCCTTTGATTGCCAGGGGCAGTTCTACATTTTCAATCACGGTCTTCCAGGGGAGAAGGAGCCCTCCTTGGGGTAGATATCCTGCAGTATCAAAGTGGGCGACGACAGTTCCCCCATTGTGACCTTCCAACCCCAGCACAATCCGAAACAGTGTCGATTTTCCACAGCCGGAAGGGCCGAGAAGCCCTAAGGATTCTCCCCGTAGGACTGCAAGGTTGATTCCGTTCAGCACAGCCAATTCGCCGTAGCGCTTGTGTAGTGATCTAACCTGTAGAATGACGTTCAGTCCATCTCCCCTCCGGCAAGCAAAAACTGGTTAGTGAACGCGCGCTCCACATCGATTGCCGTTTCGATGAGCTCGTTGTCCAATGCCCATTGTGCAAACCGTTGCCAGACCTCCTGTCTTTGAATGCCCCAGATGTCGCTGCCTTCAGCGTACTTGTCGGACAGCCACCGTTGCGAGGCGACCACCAAGGCTTCGTCCAGCTCCGGCACGCGACTCAGCAGGATTACTGCCGCCTCATCCGGATTGTCTATTGCGTACTCGTACCCTCGTCTCAGAGCCCGCAAGAAACGCACGACCAGTCCAGGATTCTGTTCGATGAGGGTCTCATTGGTGATGATGACCGGCGTGTAGTAGTCGAGGACCTCAGCCTGCTCGATCAACGGAAGGTAGGAGAAATCGATCTCCTGCAATTCCGCGTGGATGCCTGACCAGCCATAGAAGATCCAGAAAAAATCGGCGAGGTCTCTTTGCGCGGCAGTGAATGCGTCGATGGTGCCGATATTGACGAACGTGACAGTGTCATAGTCGGCCTCATCTTGCGCCATCACGGTTTGGATCATCACCTCTTCCAGTCTCTGTCCCCAGCCTCCGTAGCGTTTGTTCTCGAAATCCTTCGCCGTGCTGATGGCCTTCTCGGTGAGGGCGGCAAATCCCGACGTGTTATGCTGAATGACCGCTGCGGCGGAGACAACGGGTATCCCGATTGAGCGCGCCATGGTCACGTATTCCTGCATCGATACGCCGAAGGCAGTCTTTCCCGAGCCCGTAAGTTGAATGGATGTCGTCGGCCCTGGCTGGACAACCTCTACCTCCATGTCCTCATCGGCGAAGTAGCCAAGCTCTAGGGCCACGTAGATACCCGTGTGATTGGTGTTCGGAGTCCAATCCAGGGCCAATTGAACCCGCGTTTGATCAGCGCCGGCAGCTGTAACAGTCAGCCATCCCAGGCCGATGATGATTAGGGCAATTGTCGCTTTCTTCATGCTTACCTCCCTTTGCTCCACGGAGTGAGCCAATCGCCGACAACACTCACCCCCTTGAATATGAAGTAACTTGTCAACATGACGACAAAGATTGCCGCAAAGAGCTTGTCTGTCCGAAAGGACTGGAGTGCCCGAGTCATGTAGATCCCCATGCCTCTGACGCCTCCCAGCCATTCTCCCACGACGGCCCCCAGGACACTATAGGTCGCAGCGATCTTCAGCCCGGCGAAGATGCCCGGTAGTGTCGCAGGCAAGAACAGGTGGATGTATCGCTGCCATCTTGTCGCGCCGAAAGTGGTCAACAGGTAGATGTGCTCTGACCGAACGGTTCGAAACCCCTCGTAGGTGTTCACCGCGATGGGGAAAAAGCAGACCGCGGCTACGATGATGGTCTTGGCAAAGAGCCCCAAGCCGAACCAGATCAGGATGACCGGTGCAATCGCGATGAGGGGGACGGCTTGAGAGAGCACCATGTGCGAGTAGATGATCTCCCCGATGACACGTGATCCATTCATCAATATGGCCACCAATAGTCCGGCGAAAACGGCCAATGTCAGTCCGCTCATCGTCGCCGCCAAGGTGGCAGCAAGGTGCTGCCCCAGCAGGCCAGCGTCTCGTGCGATCGCCCCGATGGTCAGTGCGGGGGAGGGAAGGATGTAGCTTGGGACGGCAAGCAGCGTTGAGACAAGCTGCCAGATGGCCACGAAGGCAGCAAGACTGAGCAGCCACTCCCACCCTTGCAAACGTGGCGGTAACCGATGGGGAGAAGGATCATCGTCAACTTGATAGGCCCGATTGGGTTTTGTCCGCATCTTTGCCCCGTTCATCTTTCCGAAATACAGCCGGCGCTGGAACGGTTCCGGAGGCGCTGTCTATCCTGATGGACGACCAATAGCAGGCCTTTCTCGATGTGGATCTGTACAGGCACAGACGATACCACGTTGGACACCCCGCGCGAGGACGATCGAGTCAGCGATTCGTGCTCCAAGGAGAATCGCAGACCCTTTGTCTGGACTCCCTCGACCACTTCGGAGATAGGAAGAAGGGAGACGAGGTCACCTTTTTCTGCTTCTTCCAGGCAAAGCCGGTCGTTGACCACGAAAACACGCTCCTCCCCGTTTTCGATTTCAATAAAGACACCGGCTCGAGCGGCCTTCTCCAATAGCAGGGTATTTACGAGGGTGTGGTCGAGGCGATCACCAAGGGCCCCTACAATGACCACTCTTGTCGTTCGTAGTGAGAGAGCGTAGTCAAGGGCGATCTCTAGGTCGGTTTTGTCCTTCTCTCTTGGATAGACAAGCGTTTTCGTTCCGCTCGCGCGAAGAGCGGTGAGGTCCTTTGCTCTCAGGGAATCTAAGTCTCCCACGACGAGATCGACTGGAATCTGATATATCCGCGCCTTTGCCCAGCCTCCGTTTGCAGCGATAATGAAATCGGCTTCCTGTAACACACTTGTCGAAGGCCCGGCCTGCGGCCAATGTCCGTTTGCGAGGATGAGCACGAGCTTAGGCGGCATGCTCCCACCCCTGATTGGCCAAGGGGATCTCCCCCTCGGCTGTGCACAACGAAACCCCGCTGTTGATCACTCTGCCGATTACTTTGCCCGACTCCGTTCGGAGCCGCTCCTTAGAGACGGTGTAGAGAAGCTCGTAATCCTCACCTCCGAAAAGGACCGCGTCGAGGCGCTCGGCCGAAGTGAAATGCCTCAAGAGCTCCGGATGGATCGGCAAGGCGCTTGACGTAACGACGAACCCAACCTTGCTCGCTTGTGCCAACAGATGGAGCGAACGGGCCAGGCCATCGGAGATGTCGATCATGCTGGTGGCAAGGCCGGCTAGTTGCTGTCCCCAGGTAGTACGAGGAGGGAAACGGAACAGATCGTTCGCCCGTTCTGTGGATCCCGTGGCAAAGCAACGCAACGCCGCCTGGGTACGGCCGAGTTCGCCGGTGACGCAGAGAAGATCCCCAACCTTCGCCCCATACCGCAAAACAGGATCCCGCGTGTGTCCGATCGCTGTACTCACCAAGGTCAACTCCTGATGACGGTCGAGATCTCCTCCGAGAAGACGGGTCCCTGCGGCTTCGCAGCATGTAGATGCCCCCTCCAACACCTCCATTACAGATGATTCATCGAGAGCCGGATCGCCGAATGCGAGGAGTACGCCGAGTGGCTGTGCCCCCATGGCTGCCAAGTCGGACAAGGAAACGGCGACACTCCGCCATCCGATGGTCCTTGGTGTGGTTTGTTCCGGGAAGTCGGTTTTGCGATGGAGCATGTCTGTGGTGAAGACAAGGTTTGTATCCCGGAACGGTACGATGGCAGCATCATCCCCGGCTTCGGGAATACGTGCCCGAATGATTTGGAGAATCTGCGATTCCCGCATCTCGTGTACGACCCGTTGTCCGTTCTTGGCCGCCAGGGATCATTCCGATATCCCTCCGCTGGCATTACCCAGATCAGGTTCGAAGGGTCGAGGCCTAACCTCCTCTCAGCCCAATGCAATTGAGCTCCCCTAGAAACTAGACTATACGGAGATCGTCAGGGCAGATCAAGCTGCACTGGGACAAGTGGATTGCGCTTGCGGGCTCTAGAAGACACAAGGGTGATTCGAGGCCAGGCTCTGCGTTTCGGCCAAAGATGTTCCCGCGCTACGAAGGAAGGAAGTTCGTTTCTGGATCGATCTTTGTGACGGTGTGCGCAATTAATTTGGAAGCGTTCTCTAGGTCGGTCAAATGCACGATCTCACAGGGGGAGTGCATGTAGCGGTTGGGAACAGAGAGCAGTCCAGTTGCTACACCGGCGCGGGTGAGTTGAATTGCATTGGCATCGGTTCCGGTACCACGGGGGGTACCTTCAATTTGATACGGAATCTTCTTTTCTTTTGCTGTCTCCACGAACAGTGAGAATAGCGGCGGATTGATATTCGGACCGCGCGCGACAAGTGGGCCCTTCCCCACTGCAGCTTCACCCACCTTCTTCTTCTCGGACTCCATTCCCGGTGTGTCTGTGGCAAATCCAACATCTACGGCGATTCCGACTAGCGGGTCGATCCCAAATGCGCTGGTCTTCGCCCCGCGTAGGCCGATTTCTTCCTGCACAGTCGCCACTGCATAGACGGCAGCCTTCGGGCTCATCGTTGCCAGAAGGCGTGCGGCCTCCAGAACCACGAATGCTCCAACGCGGTCGTCAAGGCCGCGCGCGACGACAAGGTCGTTGCGCAGATCTGCGAACCCATAGTCGAGCACGGCAGGATCACCGATTTCAACGAGGGTAGCGGCCTCCTCCTTGTCCTTTGCCCCGATGTCTATCCATAGGTCTTCCATCTTGACGACTTTCTTTCGTTCTTCCTCCTGCAGGAGATGGATGGGTTTGCGGCCGATAACCCCAAGGACCGGTCTGCCTTTCCCTCGGATACGAACTCTCTGACCGGGGAGTACCTGCGGATCCCAACCGCCGATTCCGATGAACGAAAGGTAGCCTTTCTCATCGACGTAGGTGATCATCAGGCCGATTTCATCGGCGTGTCCAGCAAGCATTATCCGCGGGGTTCCACCTTCATTAACCAACGCGAACGAGTTTCCATGCATGTCCACCCACGTGCGGTCGGCGAATCGATCGGCTTGGTTGCGCCAAAGAAGGGATGCCTCCTCTTCGAACCCAGACGGGCTAGTTGACTCCATATAGCGGCGCAGAAACGCAAGGCTCTCTTTCTTCATTTCTCCCCTTGTTGTCGATCATGCAACCGTAACAAACAGAGTCTAACCGTCTGTGGATAAACTGTCCAGGCTTCAGTCATCATTGACACAGATGCCTCCACTCACAACAGGCAGGGAATCCAGAGAGTCCTTTACGTTGATCGGCGGGTAGTCCGTAACTGTGTTGTCGCGGAGCATTGCAGCCGCCCACGAAGCTTGACAGGTGAAATTTCTTCAGTATAGCACAAGCATGTACCGCGACGAGATCGGTCGCAGCATTCGTACGCTACGGCAGAAGAAGGGAGGAACCCTGGGAGAGCTATCCTCTCGTTGCGGACTGTCTATGAGCCTCCCTTCCCGGGTGGAGAGGAGTCTGTCCTCGCTTTCCATCTCCTTTCTTGGGACCATCTGCACCGCACTCGGTGTACCGCTAACTCATTTCTTTACGCCCCCTGTTAATGGCCCGCTGGTGACAAGACAGATCAGCCGCGCATGCGGATCAAGATCGTGGATTCACAGGTTGCCTGCGATCTGCTCTCAGGGTCGATCCCGAACCGAGAGATCGAGGTGCTAATCTCGAAGTATCCTCCTCATTACGACCCTCCACTCGTTAGGCACATGGGGGAGGAGTTCCCGGTGAACTGATCCGCACCGACATCGTCTGTTACGGATGCCGCGGCACGCTGTGGATGCTCATCGCGTCTTCGTGTTCGCTCGGATTGTACCGGGCAGGCTTTGTGTTACCATTTGTCCGATTGGGGACGGCTCCGCCTGTTGCACCACGTCAGTCACTCTCGGGGTGTCCCTATTGAAACGGGCTTACAGACGGGAGAGGAATCGTCCTTATCGCCAGCTGCAGTGCGAATCTCGTTGGAAAGGAGTTGCACGATTAATGTGCGGATAGAACAACATCCCATCTTACCGATTGAGCCGCGGCAGGACATCACGTTCTATTGGAAAGGGCAGGCGCTGTCTGCAAGCAAAGGAGAAACCATCTCCTCGGCCCTGTTTGCCAACGGTGTCCGGATCTTCGGCCATCATCCCAAGGACGGCGCACCGCAAGGGATCTTCTGTGCCAACGGCCAATGCGCCCAGTGCCTTGTTATCGCCGACGGCAAGCCGGTGAAATCGTGCATGACGCTGGTGAAACCGAACATGCGTGTGGAGCCGGTCGACGGGTTGCCGTTATTGCCCGAAGTGGAAACCGCACCCGAGATGGCGGGGACGAAGACGCTCGAGATCCCGGTGCTGATCATCGGCGGCGGGCCGGCAGGCATGTCAGCGGCGATCCAGCTCGGACAGCGGGGGATCCAGACGCTGCTTGTCGACGACAAGCACCGCCCCGGCGGCAAGCTGGTGCTGCAGACGCACCGTTTCTTCGGCTCAACCAACGCCGTCTACGCGGGGACCCGCGGGATCGACATCGCCACCCGCTTGGAGAACGAAGTTCGTGCGTTCGACTGCGTTGATATCTGGCTCGACAGCACAGCGCTGGCCGTGTTCAGCGATCAGCGGGTGGGCATTCTCCGCAACGGTGAGACCTACACGCTGATCAAGCCCCACGTGCTGCTTGTGGCGACGGGCGCACGGGAGAAGTCGCTCGTGTTCAAGGGGAACACCCTGCCCGGAGTGTACGGCGCGGGCGCGTTCCAGACGCTCGTCAACCGCGACTTGGTCAAGGCGGCCGACCGACTGTTTATCATCGGTGGAGGAAACGTCGGACTGATCGCCGGCTATCACGCGCTTCAGGCCGGCATCGACGTGGTCGGCCTGGTGGAGGCACTGCCGGAGTGCGGTGGCTACAAGGTCCACAAGGATAAATTGGTGCGGATGGGCGTACCCATCTATACCTCCCACACGATCACAAGCGCCAACGGCGAGACTGAGGTGGAATCGGTCACCATTGCTCAGGTTGATGACCGATTCCAGCCGATTCCCGGGTCGGAGAAGTCCTTTGCCTGCGACACGGCGCTCATCGCAGTAGGGCTGGATTCCGTGAACGAGTTTGTCCACAAGGGCAAAGAGTACGGCATCCCCACGTTCGCCGCGGGCGACGCGCAGGAGGTCGCCGAGGCCTCGGCGGCGATGTTCACCGGCAAGATCAC
>CAZDDA010000095.1:0-7936 GCA_964504085.1 uncultured Thermotogae bacterium
GGCCAGGGCCTGCTTCTCGGTGTCGAGCGCGTCAAAAACAAGAATAGCGGGGAAGCACTGCCAGAGGCCGTCGGGGAGAAGATTAGAGATCGCATTTTCAGGATGGGGCTCATTTGCAGGTTCCAGGTTACGTCGCTTGTTCTTGCCCCATGCCTGACTCTGTCTCGCGGAGAGGCCGATCGAATCGCAGAGATCATTGAAAAAGCAATTCGACAAGAGGAAAAGGAGATGACGGGGTAGTACGCACGGAACCCGAGCAATGCAAAGGGGGTGGTAATGAGCTAGAGAGTTAGCTTGGTAATGGAATCGTGATTTGGTTGACGGAAGGAAAGGAGGGAAAGCATGATGCGATTGAGACGGTTGTTCGTTGTATGCCTGGTAGTTGCTTTCAGTGTGGCGGTTGGCGTCTCCATGTATGGGGCTTCGGATTCCATACGAGTCGGCCTAATACTCAAGAACTTGACCAATGCGTGGTTTACACAAACGAAGGATGGAGCAGAGCAGGCAGCGGAAGACCTCAATGTAGATCTTAGAGTCCTCAACTGCATGGAGAACCCGGAAATGCACCTCAATCAGGTCGAGGATCTTCTGCAACTTGGGGTTGATGCGATTGTGGCTTTCGCACCCTCAATTGAGGAAGGAGTAGTGGCAGCAGGAAGGGCGCAAGAGGAAGGAGTCCCCTATATACTTCTCGACAATTACCACGAGAACATGACGCTTGCGGTCATGACGTCAGATAACATCCTCGGGGGACAACTACAGGCTGAGTATGTAGTAGAGCAGATCGGCGGGGAAGGCGTAGTTGTGATTCTGCAAGGGAAGCCCGGTGAACTCTCAGCACAGAATCGAACTGCAGGGAACACACAGGTCTACGAGAAGTATCCGGGGATTCGAGTGGTAGGGCCATACGCTGGCAACTGGAATGCGCAGACAGCAATGGAAATCATGGAAGATGTTATCCAGGCTGAACCGCAGATCGATGCGGTGGTTGCCAATAACGATACAATGATTCTCGGGGCTATCGCTGCACTGGAGGCTGCGGGAAGAGTAGAGGGAGTAGTAACAGTTGGTTGGGATACGATCCCGGATGCAATTGATGCGATACGGGAAGGAAAGCTAAACGCATCTGTTGACGCAAATGCTGTTTGGTTGGGAGATACTGCAGTACGCGCGGCGGTAGCGATCGTAAACGGCAAAATCGGCCACCGGCTTCCTATTGAAGGTGTCGCCCTTGTGAAACAAGCATGGGGTCTTGAAGCAGCCCTGATCCAAGACATGGAGGTTCTTACGGCAAACAACGTGGATCTGTTGTATCCGGAGGATTAGCGTTGTATCAGCTGGCTTTCCCGCTTGCAAGCCAAGCGGGAAAGCCAGCGAGTGTGGAGTTAGAAAGAGAAAATGGAAACTCAGTCAACTTCTTCGGGTTTGTCAGGCCCGAAAGACCGTCCGGCAGTCCTAAAGGTAGCCCTTCTCTCCTTCTTCACGCGATGGGGACCGCTCGTCATCCTTCTGTTGCTTTGTGCCGTAATTGGCTTGATCCAGCCGCGCTTCCTAACCTTCTCTAATATAATCAATGTTCTGCATCGCAGCGCAACACTGCTGATTGTGGCCATGGGAATGACGTTCGTTATATTGACAGCCGGTATAGATCTGTCAGTGGGTGGGGTGATGGGGCTAGCGGGCGCAGTGCTTGTGGGCGCGTCCAGGCTGCCCGTGGTTGAACATTTCGCTCTTGCTGCTGCCCTTCTATTGGGAGCGGCTGTAGGATGCGGCAACGCATTTATGGTTACTAGATTCAGAATGGCTCCCTTCGTTGTCACCCTCGCAACGATGGCGATAACTAGGTCCATCACGTGGGTCTACACAGGGGGTAATCCACTCACAGGGGTCCCAAGCTATGTCGCCTTTCTCGGGAGAGGACACGTAGGGCCGTTCCCTCCAGCCATCCTGCTTGCCCTGGTGCTCTTCTTAATACTTGGCGTCCTGTTGCAGAAGACGCGGTTTGGTACATACACCTACGGTATTGGCGCAAACAACGAGGCAGCGCGACGATTCGGCGTTGATGTCCGTCGACATCTACTGAAAGTCTACGCTCTCTCAGGTGCGCTTGCTGCTGTTGCAGGAGTAATCATTAGCGCCCGTTTGAACTCAGCATACCCTAATACTGGAGAGGATTATGAGTTGATGGCTATCGCGGCCGTGATTGTTGGTGGAAGCAATCTATTTGGAGGTGAAGGTCGGTTGATTGGGACACTGTTCGGGGTCCTGATCATTGAGGTTATCCGCAATGGGCTGAATTTGATTGGTATTAACGTATTTTGGCATAAGGCGCTTCTCGGATTCATCATCCTCATCGCTGTCATCTCTCGAACGCTAGCTTCCAGGGAGTCATAAGGGCAAGCGCCTTCGGCCTTTGAAGCATGTGGCGGCAACACAGTTTGCCGCAAGCTTCGACGGAGAACAAGAGAACATGTATCAGAGAGACGAGACGACGGAACTAACTGTACGCAACCATAGGGCTGACCTACTCGTGGAGATGCAGGACATATGTAAGAGCTTCGGGGGCGTAAGAGCTCTTAACAACATAACTTTCTCCATACACCGTGGGGAGATTCTTGCTCTTGTGGGCGACAACGGTGCCGGCAAGTCAACACTGATTAAGGTCCTCGCGGGAGCTCTCATAAGAGATCATGGTGACATGATCATTGAAGGAGAGATGGTCAAGACGCATACGCCGCGGTCGGCAAGAGAGCAAGGAATAGAGACCGTCTACCAAGACCTAGCGCTGTTCGACCAACTCGATGTGACAACGAATTTCTATTTCGGCAGGGAGATTACGACAAAGCTCGGGTTGCTAGACAAGCGGGAGATGTCAAGGAACGTGAAGCTCTTCCTTGAGGAGTTCGGCATTGTCATCAAGTCCGTCAGTCAGAGAGTCGGAACCCTTTCAGGTGGGCAGCGTCACTCCATTGCCATAGGCCGAGCGGTCTACGTCAATAGGAATCCGAAGCTGATAATCCTCGATGAGCCCACCGCCGGCCTAGGAGTGGAACAAAGTAGAAACGTACTCCAACTCATTAGGGAACTCAAGAAGAGGAAGCTAGCGGTAATACTGATATCGCACAACATGGATCACGTGCTGGCGGTGAGTGAGCGGATCTTGGTACTGAGAAGCGGCAAACTAGTAGCAGAGAAGCGTACAGAAGCGACAAATGTCGAGAGTCTACTGCAGGCAATGCTGGGCAAAGGAAACGAAGATGCCAAATGACAGGAATACACATAACACGAGGGGACAAGCTAGGTATAGGGAAGAACCGAGGAGTGAAGCGTTGCGGGGTGGGGCTGCAGCGCCAACGATAACTGTTTTTCGGGAAGATGAAACCATAGACGAACGAGGGACGCGGGAGCATGTCGAGTTCTTGATTGAGAACGGAATTGAGGGCGTGATTGCTTGCGGAAGCAGTGGCGAGTTCTTCGCGATGTCACCTGCCGAAAGAATGCAGGTAGCTGAGATTGTCGTCAGCCAAATCAGAGGGCGCGTTCCAGCATACATTCAGGTGGGCGAATATCGTACGAGTATCACACTCGAGCTAGCTGAACACGCCGAGTCGATTCAAGCGGATGGGCTGATGATTCTTCCACCGTATTGCGCCCAGCCAACCGGAGGCCAGATACTGAGGCACTTTGAGGCGATCGCCTCCAACGTTTCTCTACCCATCATGCTCTACAACAACCCTGGAGTGGCTGGAGTGAGCCTCAGTGCTGTGGAGATCGCGCGCTTGGTGGACCAAGTAGGGGTCTCTAGCGTGAAGCTCACAGGGTGTGATACACACGTGGTACAGGAGCTAAGGGAGCTGTGCGGAGAAAAGCTGACAATTTTCTACGGGGATGACAAAGCGGTACTCGAGGCACTCCTCTGTGGAGCCAATGGGTGGATCTCAGGATTGGTGAATCTGGTGCCGGCGCATTGTCGAAGATTAACGGATCTCTCGGCCTCAGGGGATCTTGACGGGGCAAGAGACCTATGGCGAAAGATGAGGCAGCTAGCAAATTGGACAGTCAGGACAGACTGCAACCGAGAACCCCACTGGCTCTCTCTTATCAAGACAGGCCTAGAGATCAGGGGCAAACGGGTCGGGGCTCCCCGCCAGCCGTTGTGCCCGCTTGACGAAGAACAAGGTGAGGAACTTAAAGCCCTTCTGAGGGAGCTTTGTGGCCAGCCACCGACGGCGGCAAGTATTCATGAATAATCTTAACAGGGTAACATGCATATAATATAAGGGGGGATAAGAACATAGATGTTTGAATATAGAATACCCGATATCAACCTAATTCTCGGTCGAGGAGCGATAAGGCAGCTGGCTTCTGTGGTAAAAGGTTTCGGTGAGCATGCTCTGGTAGTGACTGGAAGAGCCAGTATGAAGAAACTCGGCATCCTCGACAGAGTCCTTGAAGACCTTCGGAAAGTGGGTGTGAGAGTTACCCATCACGGAGGCGTATCACCCAACCCGTCAGTAGAAATCGTCGACAAAGGGGCTGCTGTCGCTGCAGAAGCTGGTTGTGATGTCGTGGTTGGGCTTGGAGGAGGGTCGGCCATTGATACGGCGAAAGCCATAGCGGTGATGTTGGCACACCCTCGGGCAAGCTCAATCTGGGATTTCTCTCCGACGAATCAAGACCCAACTCCGATTGAATCAGCGTTTCCCATTATCGCGGTTCCATCAACATCAGGAACGGGAAGCCATCAAACGCCATACTACGTCATCACTAACACGGGCACTGGAGAGAAGCCAGGCAATGGACATCGGTCGATCTTCCCGCGTCTTGCAATCGTTGATTTGGATATAGTATCTAGTATGCCTCCGCAATTAACTGCAGAGACGGGATTCGATGTCATGGCCCATGCCCTTGAAGGGCTTGTCTCTGCGAATGCGAATGACATCTCTGACATTCACGCACTCACTGCGATAGAGCTCGTATGGACCTATCTGCCAAGGGCCTACAAGAACGGTGATGACGAGGAAGCTCGTGAGAGAATGGCGATTGCGGATTCGTTAGCGGGATGGGTCTTGAGTGTCGCTGACACCACGTTACCGCATGCTATCTCTCATCCGATCAGCGGCTTCTACCCAGGGGTTTCGCACGGTATGAGTCTCGCTATCCTAACTCCAGCTGCAATGCGTTTCACGATTGACCGTGCCTCGCAAGAGACGTTGCGGCGACTCGGGCGTGCAGCAGAGCGTATGGGGGCTGGAATGGGAACGGGAAGCGCGGCTCATTGTCTGGAGCAGATTCAGGAGCTCTTGGAAAGGATCGGGCTTACCAAGCGTCTCGGAGATTTCGGCGTTGAGGAAGGGAGAATCAACGAAGTTGCAGAGAGCTGCTTGAGTGCCATGAGCGAGGATCTTGACAGGAGTCCCGTACGGCCAAGCTTTGAAGAGATAGTGGGGTTGTATCGGGAAGCACTCTAGCTGCCCCATAGAATCGGTGGGGAGAGGGATGGCAGCAGGCAAGGAAAAGAAGCGAGGTATGGAATTCGAAGGCTATCCGAGACCTGATGGAAGCATAGGTGTTAGGAACCATGTGCTAGTGCTCTCAACAGTGCTCTGCACAGGACCGATTCCTGCAAGAGTCGCAGCTGAGGTTGATGGTGTGATGCCTATCACATATCGCTTCTGCTATCCGAAAAGGGAGACGCTTTCAGTGCTAAGGGGCGTGGGGGCAAACCCGAACTTCGGAGCCGTGTTAATTATTGGTCTGAGCTGTGAAGGCATGGACTACAAGCGCCTGGGGCGAGAAATCTCTGCAACTGGCAAGAGCTGTGCAGTGCTGGAGGTTCGAGCTTCCGGCGGGACAATCCGTGCTACTGAAAGGGCAATTGAACTGGCGCGGGATATGGTCGAAGAATGCAGGACCGTCAAGAGAGAGAAGGTAGGTATCGGAGAACTGACATTGGGGATCAAGTGTGGCGGCTCTGACGCCACTTCTGGATTGGCCGCCAATCCTGCGGTTGGTGAGATGGTTGACATGCTGGTGGATCACGGAGCTACGGTGATCTTCAGTGAGCCTCTGGAGTGCGTCGGCGCGAAACACATTCTAATGCGCAGAGCTGTGAACAACGAAGTCGCTGAGGAAATCCGTCAGCTCGTTGACAACTCTCTGTCCTGCTACTCTGGCAATGGGGGAGGGCTGAACGGACTTGATAACATGGATGCGATACCGGCAGAGCACTTCATGTCTCCCGGGAACATCGCTGGCGGGCTAACGACGCTTGAGGAGAAATCTCTGGGAGCCGTGTCCAAGAGCGGGACACGGACCATCACAGGGGTCCTAGACTTCGCCGCGTCTCCTTCGACGCAGGGTCTCTTCTTCATGGACAGCATAGGGCATGAACTCACAGACGTCGGGGTTCTGGATGGGTTTCTCGCTGCAGGCGCGCAGATCATGGTTCTCACAACAGGTGTGGGTATGGCCACCGGCATTGCCGGGGCACCCCTCATAAAGGTTTGTGGAAACCCAGATACATCTGCACTCATGGAAGGTAATATAGATGTAGATGCTAGCCCTATCATCTCCATGAGTTGTTCAGTAAAGGATATCGGAGGAATGTTGATGGAAAAGGTAGTCCGCGTTGCGTCTGGTGAGAAGGTGAAGGCCGAGCTTCTTGGATACAACGATTCCGAGTTCAGTGGCATCACTACTTAGCAGGGTGTTGTGTGAGTACCAGGGCGCTGTGCTAGTAACGGGAATTGGGATCGAGGTAAGGAGGCAAGAGAGATGAATCAGAAGAAGATCGATGCACATGCACACTTTGGGCATTCCTTCAATGCCTGGAGCGATAAGTACCCAACTCTAGACGAGATCATGAGGATGTATGATGAATACGGAATTACGAAGTCATGCATCAGTCATTGGCTTATCGTATATGACCCTGCTGAAGGCAATAAGAGAGTGTTCGAGGCTGTCAGGAGATTCCCAGATAGACTTATCGGCTTCGCTGTTGTGGCTCCAAGGTGTGGGAAGAGCGCCGTAGACGAGCTGGATAGGTGCATCAACGACTACGGGATGAAGGGATTAAAAGCCCACCCATCTGCTCACGAGTTCTATGCTGACTCGAAACTGATGGATCCCATAATGGAGAGGGCCGTCAAGTACGATGTCCCGATACTTCTCCACAGTGATCCGGGCAAGTGGGCGAATCCACGCTTGATCGGAAACCTTGCGGGTCGATTCCCCGAAGCAAAGATTCTGATAGGGCACATGTCTGGGGCTGATTGGCTAGAGGCGATCTGGGTGGCCAAGGAACATAAGAATGTCTATCTGGATACGACCAACATGGTCACTGAATTCCTCGCACTCGCAACTGCCGTAGAAGAGTGCGGAGACGACAGGATTGTGTGGGGCACCGACTTGCCCGGTCTTCTCATCGGTGCAGAGCTGGCGAAGGTCACCCACGCACGGATCCCGGAGTCGTCCAAGGAGAAGATACTGTATGAAAACATGGCTCGTGTGCTAGACTTGAAGACCTAGGCCAATCAGGCGAAAGCGCCGCAAGAGAATCGTTGAGCATGAGATGCAGCTGGGTTCACGCTATTCAAATAAGGCGGAATCGACATGGCGGATAAGCAAGCGATTGTGGTGTTGAAGGCAGGCGACAACGTAGGTACAGCAGTGAGAGATATACAGCAAGGAGAAGCGGTGGTCTATAAACGGGGCTCCGTACGAGCTCTCGACGATATACCATCAGGGCATAAATTGGCGCTGGAGGATATTCCTGAACACGCTGCTGTTAGAAAGTACGGTGAAAGGATCGGGATCTCGACACAATACATCCCTGCTGGCAAGCATGTCCATGTACACAATGTCTTGAGCATCAGAAAGGCAAAAGCCTGAAACATGGGTAGTGTGACCTGCCCCCCTAGTGTACCACTGCCCA